>DASZWV010000406.1:0-8282 GCA_035546115.1 Phycisphaerales bacterium | reverse complement strand
GGGGTGGGGATGTTGCAGGAGGTGAGGGCGAAGGAGTCGAGGACGTGGGCCTCGCGATCGGCGGTGCCGCCGGTGGCCGCGGTGACGCCGACCCACGCGTTGCCGCCCTGGTCGAGGCTGATGAGGCTGGAGAGATCGAGGGCCCTCTGGAGGACGGGGCTGAGGTTGCCGTCGATGTAGACGGACATGATGCCGGCGGTGTAGTTGACGCGGAGGACGTGCTGCTGGCCGTCGGAGAGGTCGGGGGTGGCGGCGTTGCCGAGGGAGTATTGCAGGAGTGGCGAGTTGGCGCCGGTGCCGTTGGACTGGATGGAGACGTGGTTGTCGCCGGGCTCGGGCCAGTTGACGTTGTTGTTCCACATGTCGAAGACGATGGCGACGGAGTTGGGGATTCCGGAGAACCCGAAGGTGGGGTTGTCTCCGTATCCGACTCCGCCGCCGCGTCCGCCCAGCGCCTCCCCCGAGGAGTTCTGGATGACCAGGGCGATGCCGTCGGCGCCCTGGCCCTGCTTGTCGTCGATGTGGATGGTCATGGAGGCATCGAAGCCGGAGGAGACCATCTGCTTCTGGTTGACCCAGACGGCACCGGCCTGGGAGCCGAGGCTGGGTGTGACGAGGATGGAGTTGGAGGTCTGCGTGGCGTTGCCGACGAGCGTGAGGCCGGCGGTGCTGGCGAAGTTCGGGTAGTTGAAGTCGGCCATCGCGGGGGCGGCGAGCCCGCAGGCGGCGAGGGTGGCGAGGAGCGTGAGCTGTTTGGCGGGGCGCATGTTCGTGTCTCCGGTGTGCTTTGTGCTGACGGGAGCAACTAGGCCACCGGTGCGGGAGCACAACCAGAGTGGGGGGAGCGCGGTGTGGCTTACCGGTCGTCGCACACGGCAAGGTGATCCCAGGTTGACGCGGAATGTGCGGCGCGTGACGGCGCGGGCGCGCGAGGCGGTGCAAAACGCACAACGCCGGCCCTTGCGGGACCGGCGTTGAGCGAACGCATCAGGAACGTCTCTCGCCAGGCGGGGCGGACCCCCGCGGAACAGATCGGGAGTCAGCGGGCGCGGCGGCGGCGAGCGGCGGCGAGGCCGCCGAGGGCCAGGAGGGCGGCGCTTCCGGGGGCGGGAACGACGGAGGAGAACTGCCAGTCGAGGATCTCATGGCGCTCGACGTTGATGTTGGAGCCGGTGGCGGCGGTGAA
The DNA here is from genome assembly GCA_035546115.1 of Phycisphaerales bacterium. Lineage (GTDB taxonomy): Bacteria > Planctomycetota > Phycisphaerae > Phycisphaerales > UBA1924 > UBA4658. The sequence continues at coordinate 7,096 of DASZWV010000406.1, read as the reverse complement.
GCCGACGAAGGCGCTGGTGCCGTTGGTGAGGTTGAGAGTGTTGGCGAGGTTGACGGGCACCATGAGGGCCGGGGTGGAGAGGTTGTCGAAGTAGATGGACATCTGGCCGGGGGTGTAGGCGACGCGGACGTGGTGGATGGCGCCGTCGTTGAAGGCGCCGGAGATGGGGATGCCGCCGAGGGAGTCGATGCTGGAGGGGGTGTTGGGCTGGTTGAAGCCGGCGTGGGGCGTCTGGACGGTGAGAACGTTGGCGCCGGGGATGGTGGGCCAGTTGGCGGAGTTGTCCCAGACGTCGAAGACGACGGCGAGGGAGTTGGTGATGCCGGTGTTGTTGGCGGGGAAGAAGAGGTTGGTGCCGAAGCCGAGGGCGCCGCCGGAGCCGCCGAGGGCGTTGACGGAGGCGTTCTGGACGATGAAGGTGAGGCCGTCGGCGCCCGCGCCGGAGCGGTCTCGCATGCGGAAGGAGAAGTCGGTGACGAAGCCGAGGTCGACGTTCTGTCGCTGGTTGTAGTAGACCGAGCCCTTGGAGGACGTGGCCGGGGGCGTGACGGAGATGGTCTGCTGCTCGCCGGGGAGGCCGGGCGTCTGCAGAGCGATGCCGTTGAACACCAGCGACGAGACGTCGTTGAAGTTCTGGTAGTTGATGGTCTGCACGAGCTGGGCGCTGGCGCTGGAGGCGCCGAGCGCGAGCCCGGAGATCGCCGCGAGGGCGATCGCCGCACGACCCATCAGAACCCCCGCCGTGTACGTGCTGAGCATGACCGTGTACTCCACACTTGCAGAGCCGACATCCATGGCCGCGACTCCCGCGCGCACCGACAGCGCGAGGGCCAGGGCCCGTTCTTTTCACACCCTGCGGAGCGAGACCGCCGGGCGAGAGCATCCGTGCGTGCGCCGGGACGACGAGAGCCGGCGCTTCAGATTGGTGCGGCTAGGGACCGGTGCCGCGAGAGAGAGGCCCGTCCCCGCGCTTTCGCGCGGGGCCGATCGAGAGAAAACGCCCAAGACCGCACGGTTTCCCGAGCGGCGGACCGGTTCTCTCTTCTCATCTCCGGGTGGTGAGGCGACCCCCATCGCGCTCACCGATCCGGCCATGCTGACTGCGCGGGCGCAGCCGGGGCCGAGACCAAGCAAGATTAGACCACGCTTTTACCTCGATGCAAGCCCCGCAAGGACAATCCGATGCGAATGCGCGGCCTGGAGGTGAGGCTCGGTCCGGAAACCGCCCCGCTTATCAGCCTCGATTCTCATGGGGCGTCGGAGCTTCCGTGCAAACCCCGGTTCCGCACGCTCTTGACGAGGGCGTCGGAGAGGGCGTCGCGGGAGAGGGGCTTGTGGACGCGCGGCCAGGCGGCGTACTTGGGCGCGAGGAGGGCGGGGCTGGTGTAACTGGTGACAAAGAGGAAGGGGAGGCCGCGGGTGGAGAGGTCGTCGGCGACGGGTTCGCTGGTCTCGCCGCCGAGGTTGACGTCGAGGACGGCGGCATCGCATCCGCCGGCGTCGACGACTCCAACGGCATCGGCGGAGTTGTTGAACGGCCCGACGACCTGGCAGCCGAGGTCGCTCAGGATGTCGGAAATCGATTTCGCGACCAGGAACGAGTCCTCGACGACGAGCACTCGCAAACCATGAAGCTTTGGCTCGACCATGTTCATGGTGGGTTCCAGCCGCGGTTCCTGCCACCAAATCCCAGGGCCGCGGCGCGCGCCAGTATGACAGATCAGGCGGGCTCGGTCAATGGGCCGGCGGCAGGTGCGTTGTCGAGACCCGGGGGGTAGTCGGATTCAAGCTCGCTGGGAAGCACGAGATCGAAGTCGCAAGTAACCCCTTTGGGGTGAAACCCGAGGCGAGCGGTTCCCCGAAGTTCGTACGCGATGGCCCCCTCGATGAGTTCGGAGCCGAAGCCGCGGCGCGTGGGCGGGGAAACGGGGGGTCCGTCGTGTTCTTCCCACTTGAGGCGGAGCCGGCGCTTGCCGGCGTCGAGAGGCTCGACTTCCCACGAGACCCGGACGGATCCCGATTGGACGGAGAGGGCGCCGTACTTGGCGGCGTTGGTCGCGAGTTCGTTGAGAGCCATGGCGATGGCCTGGGCGGCTCGTGGGGAGAGCTTGGCGTCGTCACCCTGGACGCTGACGCGGCCGGCGGCGCCGGTGCCGAAGGCCTCGAGGGTGCGGGTGACGAGGGTGCGCAGATCGGCGCCTTTCCATCGCGAACCGGCGAGGACGCTGTGCATTCGGGCCATGGCGCGGAGGCGGCCCATGAAGGTGTCGAGGAACTCGGGATAGCCGGGGGCGTTTCGACCGGTCTGTTCGGCGAGGGAGATGACGGCGGCGAGGTTGTTCTTCACGCGATGGTCGAGCTCGGCCATCATGAGGTCCTGGCGCTGCTGGGCGAGGCGGCGGTCGGTGACGTCCTCGACGAGGCTGGCGACGCCGAGGACCTTTCCGGAGGGGTCGACCAGGGGGGTGTTGTACCACTCGCAGTAGACGATCTCGCCGTCCTTGCGGAGGTTCTGGTTGCTGGCGCGGAGGCCGCCCTTGTTGGCAAGGAGGTTGCGCCAGCGCTGCTCGACGTAGGAGCGGGCGGCCTCGGGGATGATGAAGGAGGCGTGTCGGCCGATGGCCTCCTGGCTCGACCATCCGAAGAGTCGCTGGGCGCCCGGGTTCCAGCTCGCGACGGTGAAGTCGGTGTTCCAGGAGATGACGGCGAGGGGCGTGCTCTCGACCATGAGGCGGAGGCGCTGCTCGGAATCGCGGAGGCGGCTCTGGGCGTTGTATCTCTGCGTCACGTCGCGGAGGAGGAGGAGGGCCTCGTCGGGGCCGACGAGCACGACGCGGCACTCCCAATGGGCGGCGCGGCCGTCGCGTCTGCGGTGCTCGTACTCGTAGATCTGCGGCTGGCCGGTGCGGAAGAGGCTGTCGAGCGCCTCGACGCACTCCCGGGCGCGGTCTTTGGGGAGCACCTCGCGCACGTTCTTGCCGAGGAACTTTTCGGGTGGGGCGAGCAGCCGCGTCGGGTCCGGGGCGTGGTAGTCGAGGTACTCGCCGGCGCGGTTCATGCGGAACATCATGTCCGGGATCGCCTCGAGGAGGACCCGCGTGGTGGCCTCGCTGCGCCGGCGCGCCTGCTCCTGCTCCTTGGCCTCGGTGATGTCCTGCACGATGCCGAGCAGGCGGACCGGCTTGTCCGGGCCCTCGCTGAGCAGTTCCGCGATGGCGCGGACATGGACCACGTCTCCATTGGGACGCAGGACGCGGTGCTCGAGGTCGTGCCGGGCGATGCCCGCGGCCGCGTCGCTCAGGCTCTTGACGACGCGTTCTCGTTCGTCGGGGTGCAGATGGCCGACGAGGGCGTCCACGGACGTGGGCTGTTCCTTCGTGAGGCCGAAGATCCTCCGGGTCTCGTCCGAGACGATCAGCTCGTTGGTGGCGAGGTTCCAATCGAGCATTCCGAGCTTGCCGACGTGCTGGGCCTGTCTGAGGCGGCTCTCGCTGGTGCGGAGGGCGTCCTCGGCGCGCTTGCGGGGGGAGATGTCCTGGACGACGCCGATGAAGCACCCGGGCTTGCCGCCGGAGTCTCGCTCGACGGAGACGGTGACGCTGGCCCACCACTCGCTGCCGTCGGGGCGGAGGTACCGCTTGTCGAGCGAATAGGCGTCGGCGCGGCCGGCGACGAGATCGTCGAAGAGGCTGGTGTTCTCGGACAGGTCGTCGGGGTGGGTGATGTCGCGGAAGGCCTTGGTGAGGAGGGTGCGGCGGTCGTAGCCGGTCATGGAGCAGAACCGGTCGTTGACGAGGATGAAGCGGCCGTCCGGGCCGGTGAGGCCGATGCCGGCGCCGGCGTTCTCGAAGACGGAGCGGAATCGGCGCACGGACTCGCGGGCTTCTTCCTCGGCCTCGCGCTGGGCGGTGACGTCGTTGACGAGAACGAAGAAGCCGAGGTTCTCGCCCCGGGGGCCGCGCCGGGGAAGGAACATCACATCTCGGACCTGCCGCTTGCCATGGGGCGAGGTGAGGTGGCTGGTGAACCTGACGCGCTCGCCGGCCATGGCGCGCGCGATGTGCTCACGAGCTTCCGCGTACACCTCCGGAGGGAACAGGTCGCTGATGCGGCGGCCGATGATCTGCTCGCGCGGGCATCGGAACCACTCTTCGTAGCGGCGGTTGACCCAGCGGTAGCGTTCGTCGGCGTCGACGTAGGAGATGTAGACCGGCAGGGTGTCGGTGACGAGCTCGATGAGGGCGCCGCGGGTGGTTGCCTCGGACTCGGCCCGGCGGCGTCGCGCGAGGTTGTAGGCGAGGAGGGCGATGAGGCCGGCCTGCAGGGCGCAGACGACGACGACGATGTCCCAGTGCTCGCGGGCCCACTCGGAGAAGGGGCGCGGGGGCGTGGGGAGATCGATGATGCGGACGTTGGCGGGGAGGCCGGCCTTGTCGATGCCCCAGCGGGCGATCTCCGGATCGCGCATCACGGTGGCGAGCGCGGCATCGCGCGAGACGGGGATGGAACGGGCATTCTCGCCGGCGAGCACGCGCAGCGCCATCGCGCCCGCGGCGCGACCCTCCTGGAGCCCGCTGATGACGCGACCGCCGGTGAGCCCGAGGGAAAGGGCGGACTCGTAGACACCGAACGCCGGGCGCACCCAGAGCCGCTCGGGGGGTTTGTGCGTTTGCACGAAGGCGATGAGATTGTCGAGGCTCAGGTACCAGACGACGGAGTCGGACGGAAGGGCGGCGATCTCGTCGAAGAGCTGGGCGGGGGTGCGGGCTGTGCACCATCGCACATCCATCGTGCCCCTGGCCGCGCGGAGCTGGGGGCGGATCTCGGCGGCGAGGCGATCGCCGAAGCCGGTGCCGCGCTGGACGATCAGGACCGTGGAGGCCTTCGGAAAGGCGGCTCGCATGAGCGAGAAGGAGCCGGGGACGTCGAGCCGCTCGATGATGCCGGTGGTGTTGGCGCCGGCTTGCCGGAGGGCGTCGATCCGGTCGGGCGACCAGTTCAGACCGCTGAAGACGATGGGGGCCTTGCCGGCGATGTCGCGCGCCGGGCCGATGAGGGCCTCGAAGGCGAGGGTGTCGATGGTGACGACGAGGTCGAAGGTCTGGCCCTTGAACCTGGCTCGCAGGACCTGCGCGAGCGCATCGAGGTATTCGGGGGAGAAGGAGTCGGGTATTCCCGATTCCGAGACGAGGTAGTGGACGGAGGTCCGAACGCCGGCCGGGCGGGAGTTGAGGGTCGAGACGATTCCCTCGTATTGGAAGCGCGTGGAATCGGACTTGCGCTCGTAGGTGGCGACGATGAGGACGCGGGCCTCGCGCGAGGCCGGGGCCGGGGCCGGCGCGGCGGGATCGGGCTGCTGGGCGCGGGCGGCCAGAGGGAACGCGATCGCGAGGAGGCACGCGCACATCCGCAGGATTCGCCGCGCTGAGTGTCCCTCGATCATGGAGTGAATCCGTTGGAGAATGGGCCGTGGCGTCTCCGGCCGCGGGTCATCCGTGTGCGGTCGTATCACCCGTTGCAAAGGGTATGATCCGGCGGACACAGGGCCCCTTCATCGAAGCGAGATTCTCACCATGGCGACCAGCATTTCATCGATCCTCGGCCCCGAGGCCGACGCGCTGCTCAGGTACGAGTCGAAGACGATTTCCAAGAGCCGGCTGCACCTGCCGGGGCCTGGGTTCGTGGGCGAGGTGCTGAGCCAGACGGACCGCTCGCCGGTGGTGATGCGGAACTTTCAGACGATCCTGAACCACGGGCGGCTGGGGGGGACGGGGTACGTGTCGATCCTGCCGGTGGACCAGGGGGTGGAGCACTCGGCGGGGGCGAGCTTTGCGCCGAACCCGGAGTACTTCGACCCGGAGAACATCGTGAGGCTGGCGATCGAGGGCGGGTGCAACGCGGTGGCGAGCACGATCGGGGTGCTGGGATCGGTGAGCCGGAAGTATGCGCACAAGATCCCGTTCCTGGTGAAGTTCAACCACAACGAGATGCTGACGTATCCGAACATCTACAAGCAGAGCTATTTCGGGAGCGTGCGGCAGTGCTACGAGATGGGGGCGGTGGCGGTGGGGGCGACGATCTATTTCGGGAGCCAGGACTCGCGGGATGAGATCGCGTACGTGAGCGACATGTTCGAGGAGGCGCACGCGCTGGGGCTGGTGACGGTGCTGTGGTGCTACACGCGGAACGATGCGTTCAAGGTGAAGGGGGCCGACGGCAAGAGCACGGACTATCACGCGAGCGCGGACCTGACGGGACAGGCGAACCACCTCGGGGCGACGATCAAGGCGGACATCATCAAGCAGAAGCTGCCGACGAACAACGGGGGGTACGCGGCCCTGAACTCGGGCGGGAGCAGCTATGGCAAGTGGGACAAGCGGGTGTACACGGAGTTGGCCGGGAGCGACGAGCAGGGCAAGGGCGGGCACCCGATCGACCTGTGCCGGTACCAGATCCTGAACAACTACATGGGGCGCGTGCCGCTGATCAACTCCGGCGGGGAGAGCAAGGGGGCGAGCGACCTGCACGATGCGGTGTGGACGGCGGTGGTGAACAAGCGCGCGGGGGGGATGGGATTGATCAGCGGGCGGAAGGCGTTCCAGCGGCCGATGAAGGATGGGGTGGGGCTGCTGAATGCGATTCAGGATGTGTATCTGGACAAGGGTGTGACGGTGGCGTGAGACGGATTTGGGTTGCGGAGCTATTCGCCTTCGCGGATGAGTTCGGGGATGCAGTCTGCCGCTCCTGTCCACCAGGTTGGGTGATCGTCGTCGAAGGGCCATTCGCGGTATGCCTGGAAGCTCATCGCGATGCTTCCGGTGAGATGGAGGCGGATGGTTTCGGGCGAGCGCTCGGCCGCTTGCTGCATGCCGTCGATCCAGTCGACGGAGACGGTGCTGCGGTTTGGATCGAGTTCCCGCCGCCAGTTGGGCCAGAAGCGGGCGACACCGGCGGGGCGGTCGCCGACGAAGAGTTTCGCCTCGCATCCGAGGCCGGTGCGCAGGCGTTGCCACTCGGGGCTCGCCGAGCGGTCGTTCATCTGCAAGCGGACCTTCCCGAGGGGATCGATTACGATGCGCGGGTGGAGGAGGCCGAT
>DASZWV010000405.1:0-2867 GCA_035546115.1 Phycisphaerales bacterium | reverse complement strand
CCGCCGAGGGGCTCATCGTCAACTTCGGGCCGCTGCAGGGCGGAACGGCAACCAACGTGGTGCCAGACCTTGCCCGCGCGTGGGCGAACGTGCGATTCGCCGACCCGCCGCAGTGGGAGGCGTTCGCGAAGCGCCTGCTCGCCCTGGCCGCTGCACCCGCGACGGCCGGCAAGGTTCGCGTCGAAGTGAGCGTCGGCCGTCCCGCCAAGCCGCTGAGTCCCGCGGTGGAGCGATTCGCGCATCTCTGCCGCGGCGCGGCCGAGCATCTCGGGCAGAAGCTCCCGTTCTCCAAGACCGCCGGCGTCTGCGACGGCAACCTCATGCAGGCGGCGGGCCTGCCGACGCTCGACACCCTCGGCGTCCGCGGCGGGGGCCTGCACACGCCACACGAGTGGATCGAACTCTCGAGCCTGGTGGAGCGATGCCAGCTTCTTGCTGTGGTGATGATGCGGGCTTCGGTCGATAGGTGAGAGGCAGCCGCTCACATGCCCTCTACAGTTGCTCTACGCACCCCGGACTCACCAAGGAAGGCCCATGTCCAGCGCTCCGACCATGACCCCGAAACCCGCCCAGCCCGCTCCGGCCAATCACGGTGGGGGAGGGGGCACCATCGGCTCCGAACTCGCCTCCAGCCCCGCGATCGACGCCGCGGTTGATCAGATCATCCGCGAGGTCCAGGCCCGCAGCGCGAGGCTCACCGACGTCAAATCGCCCAGCGCCGCCCTCAAACAGTCGTACGAGGACTTCCTGAAGCGAGCCGCCGACACCCGCGGCCGGGCCCTGCTCTATCCCTACCTCGGCTCCGGCATCGGCAACGGTGCGCTCGTCGAGCTCATGGACGGCTCGGTCAAGTGGGACATGATCTGCGGCATCGGCGTGTACTTCTTCGGACACTCCGACCCCGACCAGATCCGCACCGCCGTCAAGGCCTCGCTCAACGACACGCTCCAGCACGGCAACCTGCAATCGGGCTGGGAGCCGTACGAGTTTGCCGAGACGCTGCTCTCCCTCGCCAAGCGCAACAGCCGCCTCAAGTACTGCTACTCATCCACCTCGGGCAACATGGCCAATGAGAACGCCCTGAAGGTGTGCTTCCAGAAGCACGCGCCGGCCTCACGCGTGATCTGCTTCAAGGACTGCTTCATGGGACGCTCGGTCACCATGAGCCAGATCGGCGACGCCGCGGCCAACCGCATCGGGATCCCGCTCTCGACGCTGGTGGACTACATGCCGTTCTACGACGAGGCGGCGGCGAAGCGGATGTCGGCCGGAGATGTCTCCGGGCAGACTCGCCAGATCGATTACTGTGTCTCGCGATTGCGGGAGTATGTCGAGCGCTATCCGAAGCAGCACGCGTGCTTCATCTTCGAGCTCGTGCAGGGCGAGGGCGGCTTCAACACCGCCCCGCGCGAGTTTTTCCTCGAGCTCATCAAGGTCTGCAGGGATGCGAAGGTCGCGGTGTGGGACGATGAGATCCAGACGTTCGGGCGGACGACCGGCATGTTCGCCTACGAGGCGCTGAACCTCGGCGAGTTCGTCGATGTCTTCTGCATCGGCAAGATGACGCAGGCGTGCGCGACGCTCTTCACCGAGGAGTACAACCCGGGGCCGGGGCTGCTGTCGGGGACGTTCACGAGCGCGACGCCCGCGTTCCGGCAGGGCACGCGGGTGCTGGAGCGACTGCGCGATGGGAACTTCTACGGCCCGCAGGGCGCCTTCGCGAAGCACCACGCGGCCTTCGCCAAGGGCATCCGCGAGATCGCGGCCCGGCATCCGGAGTGGTTCCCCGCGAATGAGAGGGTCGCCGACATCGTCGGCGGCACGGGCGGCATGATGAAGTTCACGCCCTTCGGCGGCGTGAAGGACAAGGTCGTCAAGGCGTGCAAGCACATGTTCGATGCGGGCGTGGTCGTCTTCTATTGCGGGCACGGGCCGTACCACATCCGCATGCTGCCGCCGCTGGGCGTGTTCAAGGAGCAGGACTGGCCGCGGGTGATGGCGTGCATCGAGAAGGGTCTGGCATCTTGCGCGGCGGAGGCGTGAACCGATGTTCCTGATGCGCCGCGCCACAACCGACGATGTCTCCACGCTGCTCAAGCTGGCGAAGATGGTGCACTTCATCAATCTGCCCGCCGACAAGGACATCATCGCCGACAAGGCCATGTGGTCCGCGGAGTGCTTTGCGAAGGCTGCGGGGGTACCGCCACGCTCCGCGTGGCGAGCCGAGACACCCCACGCGGAGCGTGGGGGTACCCTGACCCACGATCGCGGTGCGGGGCCCATCTACTCCGGCAAGTCCGCCAGCGAGGACGGCCTTGCCGCGGCCGTCTCGCGATCCGACCTGTTCATGTTCGTTCTCGAGGACACAGAGTCCGGCGGCGTCCTCGGCACCAGCCAGATCATCTCCCACATGGGCGGCCCCGGGCGGCCGAACGTCTCGCTGCGCCTCTCGAAACGAGAGATGTTCTCGCAGACGCTCCAGATGGGCGCGAGCCACATCGTCGCCAAGCTCCACCTCGACGAGACCGGCCCGACGGAGATCGGCGGCCTCATCCTCTCCCCCAGCTATCGCGGCCACAAGGCCCGGCTGGGCCGCTTCCTCTCGCTCGTTCGCTTCCACTTCATCGCCCTGCACCGGCCGTTCTTCGCCGACCGCATCATCGCCGAACTCATGGGCCCCGTCACGCCCGACGGCCACAACACGCTCTGGGAATACCTCGGCCGCCGCTTCATCAACCTGACCTACGCCGAGGCGGACTCCTTCTGCCAGTTCTCCAAGGAGTTCATCACGGCCCTGTTCCCGCACGAGGAGATCTACCTCACGCTGCTCGCGCCCGAGGCCCGCAGCGTGATCGGCGCCGTCGGCC
>DASZWV010000404.1:0-12386 GCA_035546115.1 Phycisphaerales bacterium | reverse complement strand
CGGCAACGGCCCGGAGAAACTGAAGGAATCCGGGGGGGGGGCGGGGAGGGGGTGGGTGCGGCGCGGCCTTGCAGCCGGGGATGGAGAGGCGTGCGCCGGGCTTCGCAGCGGGAGAGGCGGGTATTTGACCCCCCTGTTGCCGGCTCTACTATTCGCCTCGCGGGTCAATCCCCGCACCGTGTTGACGCACGGGGGCGTAGCTCAGTTTTGGTAGAGCGCTTCCATGGCATGGAAGAGGTCGTGAGTTCGAGTCTCATCGCCTCCACTACTCTGTAAAGACCCCGATCCGCGAGGATCGGGGCTTTGTTTTTTTGCGTTGTGGGGCGATGGGGACCGGAAGCCGCACCAGACGGTCGACGGTGCGGTAGGTTGGGTGGGGACGGGGGCTCGGAGCCAGTGCCATGCTCAAGCAAGCCATTCTGCTCGTGTTCATCGCGGCGATGATGTGCCTCGGGGCGAGCGCGTGCGCGCGGCGGGGAGGTGGCGATGAGCCGCCGGTGTTCGACAAGCGGCCGTACGCGGAGGCGAAGAAGGCCGCGGAAGATGGGAAGATGTGGTTCATCGTGAAGGCGACGGCGTCGTGGTGCGGGCCGTGCCAGATGATGAACAAGACGACGTGGCGCGATGAGGGAGTGGTGAAGTGGATCGGGGATCACGCGATCGCGGTGTCGCTGGATGTGGATGAGCAGCCGAAGACCGCGCAGGAGCTGGGCATCGAGGCGATGCCGACGATGATCGCGTTCAAGGATGGGAAGGAGTTCGACCGGATCGTGGGGTACAGGGATGCGGGCGCGTTCCTGGCGTGGCTTGAGGGGCTGGCCAAGGGGGAGAAATCGAGCGGGGAGCGCGATCGAGCGGCAGGCCGCGGCAAGCCGTGAAAGAGGATCGCTCCGGCGGGGGACGAGCGGGATCTGGCGTGTTCTCGGGCGGGGCATCCGAACAGACGCCGCATCCGCGTATGATCTGGTGCGTATTTGAAGGCGGAGGCGAACGTTTGTCGCATCCGTGCTTAGAACCACCGTGGAGCCTCGATCCGTGACGACCCCCGCCCCTGCGAACCAAGGACGCGACGAGCGGACGCTGCGCCAACTCAGCGAGCAGGCCGGCGCGGGGGAGCACGAGGCGTTCGAGGAGATCCATCGGCGCATCGGCGCCGGGCTGCGTCGGTTGCTGCTCCGCCGGAGCGCGGGGCGGGAGGACCTGGTGGACGACCTGTGCCAGAAAACCTGGGCGTCGGTGTGGAAGGCGCTGAGCGAGGGGAAGTACGACCCGGAGCGGAGCGCGATCACGACGTTCGTGTACGCGGTGGCGAACAACGCGTGGATGTCGCACCTGCGCGGCTTCGCGAGAGATCAGGGGTACGTGGGCGGCGCGCCGGCGATGCTCGGGGGCGAGCACGCGGAGCAGGCCGAGTGCGGTGCGGGGCTGCCCGACGAGGTGTGGGCGCACGCGGAGACGATCGAGTGCGTGCGGGCGTGCCTGCGCGAGGGGGGGCCCGGCGGATTGACCGAATCGGAGCGGGCGGTGGTTCGCGCGGTGGCGGGGGGCGAGTCGGACCGCGGGCTGGCGCGGCGGCTCGGGCTCTCGTCGAGCACGGTGAACATCCGCAAGCACTCCGGGTACGCGAAGATCCGGGCGTATCTGCGGTCGCGCGGGATTCTGGCGGAGGGGGAGACGGAGGACGCGCGGACTGACGGGGGCCTGATGAGGCGTGCGACGGATGTGGGCGCGGGCGTGGGTGGGTTCTTGAAGCGCGGGACGCTCGCGCTGGCGGGTATCGCAGGGAGGTTGCCATGAACGATCGACGCGTGAGCGACTTGGTTCGCATGGCCGTGGAGGTGGATGAGCTCGAGCGCGGGGCCGGCGTGGGCTCGCCGCGGCTGCGGCTGGTCGGCGCCGATGCGGAGCCTGCGCATCCGCTCCCGACGCGCGGGTGGTGGGTGGGGATGACGCTGGCCGCGGCGGCGGTGCTGGCCATGGCGGCGATGCTGCCGTTCATGCTGCGACCTACGGAACAGCCGACGGGACCGATCGCGATGGATCACTCGGGCGCGGGTGAGATGAGACCAATTCCAACGTACGTGGTGTCGGAGGCCCCGACGCGGCCCGGCCTGTCCGAATCGCCGGTGGATGCGGGGTCGGTGGAGAAGTGCGTGGTGGTGGCGATCTACCGGGACCGGACGGGCGGGGTGAACTGCGTCACGCCGCCGACGCCGCAGGTGTGGCAGGGGAACAAGTGCCTGAGCGAAGTTTCTGCCCAGGAACTCAAGACGGTGACGCTCGATCGGCCATGTGCGAAGGAAGCCGATCATGCGCTCGTGGTGGCGATGGCGGGTCCGCAGCGGTCGCTCCCGAAGACGGAGTCGGACGCTGTGGGGATCGCGACGTGCATCCTGGGCGGACCGAACGGCGATGGGGGCGAGGGATTAGGCCGCATCGCGACGGCGGCGGCGAGTTGCGTGCCGCCGGAGGTGGCGGTGAAGATCGAGGCGATCGGCGGGAAGTGATTAGAGACGCATCTATCGATATTGCGGGGCGTAGATGAATTCGGAGTAGATTGGGAACCGTCCGGCAATGTCGGATCGAACATTTTCGTGCGCGCGGCGGATATTCCCCCCGTGTGCATCCCTCTGTGTGGGTGTGTGGATGGAACCGGTCGCCGCTGGGGGGTGGGCGGGCGAGGCTCCGAAAGGCTCACGGAATCTTGCTTGAGAGGTGGCGACCGGGAACGCGGCCGGCCAGGATGCCGGGCAGGGTGCAAGGACACGTCTTGCGTCACGCTCTCCGCGCGCGTGAGGCAAGGCTGATGAGGCCGGAACGGGGTAGCCGTTGGCTCTGCACAGATATGACGCGTATTTCGGCGAAACAGGCGGATGCGAGTGCCAGTCCCCGGTGCGTCCGGGGAAGACGGTGCTCGGCGGATGGCCGTCGCGCGGGACGGTGTTCGAATCCGGGCCGGTGACCATCGGGTACACGCGCTGCAAGCCCACGACGGATGCGCCGGGGACCGATGTGCGGTCGGGCTCGCACACGCTGACGTTCCCGACGCGCGGCGTGTTCCGCATGCACATCGGGGGGCCGGCGGGGCGGGCGCTGACGTGCGACCCGAACTGCGTGGTCTTCCAGAACGCCGGGGACATCTTCCGCACGAGCCATCCGGGCTCGATCGGGGATGAGACGGTGTGGGTGTCGTTCCGCGAGGACGTCGTGATCGAGGCGGTGAGGCCGCACGACCCGACCGTGGAGGCGCGGCGGGAGACGCCGTTCCCGTTCACGATCGCGCCGTCGGATCCGGGCGCGTTTCTGCTGATGCGTGCGATGTTCTACGAGGCGTGCCGCGGGCTTGACGCGGATCGGTCGCTGGTCGAGGAGACGGCGATCGGCGTGCTGCGGCTGAGCCTGGCGAGGGGCTTCGAGCAGCACGCGGGGCTGGCCGGGCCGCGCCGGGCGACGGTGCGTGCGCACGCGGAGATCGCGGAGAACGCGAAGGCGTACATGGCGATGCGGTGCGCGGACCGGCTGACGATCGACGATGTGGCGCGGCACGTGCACGTGTCGCCGTACCACCTGTGCCGGCTGTTCCACAAGCACGCGGGGCTGCCGATCCACCGGTACATCAACCGGCTGCGGCTGCGGCTGGCGCTGGACCGTCTGCACGAGAAGAGCACCGACTCGGGCGGGCTGGCGAGCCTGGCGATCGAGCTGGGGTTCGCGAGCCACAGCCACTTCTGCGATGCGTTCCGGAAGGAGTACGGGGCGCCGCCGTCGGCGATGCGCTCGCGGATGGCCGACCTGCGGACGATCCTGGCCGAGACGAAGGCCTGATCGGCGCGGGCTCGGGCGTGGTACGCTGATGAGATGATCTCTTCGATGATCGCCGTGGCGGCGATGGCCTTGGCCGCGCCGCCGGAGGTGGCCCCGAGGGCCCTGATCAAGGACTGCGCGGCGCAGGTCTCGGCGGAGCGGCTGCGCGCGGACGTGGACAGGCTGGCGTCGTTCGGGACGCGCCACTCGCTGAGCGACGGCGCTTCGCCGACGCGCGGGATCGGGGCGGCGCGCGCGTGGATCAGGGGGGAGCTCGAGAGGGCGGGCGCGCCCGCGGGCGGGCGGATGAGCGTGGAGATCGAGGAGTTCGATGTTCCCGGTGGCCGGCGGATACCCAAGGGGGGCGCGCACCTGGCGAACGTGGTGGGGGTGCTGCGCGGCACGGCGGTGGGGCCGCTGGAGCGGCGCGTCTACATCGTGGGGCACTACGACTCGCGCAACGCGGGGGAGATGGATGCGACCGGCGATGCGCCGGGCGCGAACGACGATGCGAGCGGAACGGCGGCGGTGATCGAGGCGGCGCGGGTGCTGTGCCGGCAGCCGGCGTTCCCGGCGACGATCGTGTTCCTGGCGACCTCGGGGGAGGAGCAGGGGCTGCTGGGGGCCCAGTACCACGCGGCGCAGGCGAGCGCGCGGAACGAGACGATCATCGGGGTGCTGAGCAACGACATCATCGGCGACCCGGCGCTGGAGACGGGGGGCAACGCGGGGGATGTACGGGTGTTCAGCGAGGGCCTGGCGCGGAACCCGAGCGCCGAGCGGCTGGCCGAGCTGCGGCTGAACAGCGCGGAGAGCGACTCGCCGAGCCGTGAGCTTGCGCGGTACGTCGTGGAGACGGGGGCGCTGGGAGAGTTCGCGGTGAGGCCGCGGATGGTGTTCCGGCCGGACCGGTTCATGCGCGGCGGGGATCACCTGGCGTTCAACGAGGCGGGGTTCGCGGCGGTGCGGTTCACGAGCTCGTCGGAGGTGTACGCGAGGCAGCACGCGAACGTGACGGAGAAGGACGGCAGGCGGGTGGGGGACCTGCCGGAGTTCGTGGATGCGGGGTATCTGGCGGGGGTGACGCGCCTGAACGTGGCGACGATCGCGCGGCTGGCGATGGCGCCGCCGCCGCCCCTGAACGTGCGGATCGTGACGACGGAGCTGGGCAACTCGACGATGCTGCGGTGGGACTTCGTGCCCGACCCGCGGTCGGCGGGGTTCGAGGTGGTGTGGCGGGCCACGACCGAGCCGACGTGGACGGGCTCGAAGGATGTCGGCCTGTCGTACCAGGCGACGCTGGGCATGAGCAAGGACGACTTGTTCTTCGGCGTCCGGTCGGTGACGGTGGATGGCTTCCGGAGCCCGGTGGTGTTCGCGATGTCGGCGAAGAAGTAGCCCGTACACTTCGGCCCCGTGCCAGACCCGAGCCCGACCACGACCGACGCCCCGAGATCTTCGAACTTTGAGCCGCGCCTGCTGCTGATGGCGCTGGCGGCCGTGGCGTGCCTGCTGCCGTGGATCACGCCGCCGATCGCGCTGATGGTGGGGATCGTGCTGGCGCTGCTGGGACTGACGACGCGGACGAAGCAGGCGACGAGGCTGGCCAAGACGCTCATCCAGATCGCGGTGGTGATGCTCGGGCTGGGGATGGACCTTCGGCAGGTGGGGGAGGCGGGGCTGGTGGGCATCGTGTTCGCGGCGGGGACGATCGTGGGGACGTTCGCGCTGGGGATCGCCCTGGGGCGGGCGCTGCGGACCGAGGCGAAGCTGACGACGCTGCTCTCGAGCGGGACGGCGATCTGCGGGGGGTCGGCGATCGCGGCGACGGCGTCGGTGATCGCGGCGACGGAGGCGCAGATCGCGGTGGCGATGGGGGCGGTGTTCCTGCTCAACGCGCTGGCGATCTACCTGTTCCCGCCGCTGGGGCATGCGCTGGGGATGAGCGCGCACCAGTTCGGGACGTGGGCCGCGGTGGCGATCCACGACGTGTCGAGCGTGGTGACGGCGGCGGGGGTGTACGACCGGCGGTGGCCGGACCCGCACAACGCATCGCTGGCGGCGCAGACGGCGACGGCGGTGAAGCTGACGCGGACGCTGTGGATCGCGCCGGTGGCGATCGTGTGCGCGTGGTGGTTCCGCTCGCACGGGGATGAGGCGGCGCGGAAGAAGAAGGGGAAGATCCCGATCCCGTGGTTCGTGCTGTGGTTCGTGCTGGCGGCGTGCGTGGGAACGATGTTCGCCAACGCGCACAAGCTCGAGGCGCTCAAGCAGCCGGTGCCGGAGCTGAACCGATGGATCACGCTGGTGAGCGAGTGGTGCACGCGCCTGGCCAAGGACAAGCTCATGGCGGTGGCGCTGATGCTCATCGGGTGCGGGCTCTCGCCCAGGGCGGTGATGCACGTGGGATGGCGGGCGATGGTGCTGTCGGTGTGCCTGTGGGTGGCGATCAGCGGGGCGGCGCTGTGGGCGGTGCTGCACTCGATCGGGTGAGCGGCGGGTGCGGGAAACGATGAGAAAGAAGGCCCCGCGCCGGAGCGCGGGGCCCTCCATCGAGAAAGAGATGGGCGTGTGTCGGTCGGCTCAGCCGGCGGACTCGATCGTCACGGTCGGCGCGGCGAGCCAGAGGTTGATGAACTCGAGGATGTCCAGGCCGTCGAGGTAGCCGTTGCCGTTGATGTCGCAGTCGGGGCTGGCGGCGAACCAGCCGGAGAGGAAGTCGAAGACGTCCTGGACGTCGACGGTGCCGGAGCGGTTGTAGTCGGCGCGAAGGACGGGGATCACGCTCCCGGTCTTGGCCGACTTCTCGGTCGAGGGCCCGATGGTCGTGGCCTGGGTGTGGCTTCCCGGGCCCGCTTCCTGGGCGAGGGCCGGGGCGGCGAGGGAGGGTGCGGCGGCGAGGGCGAGCGTGGCGAGGGCGATGCGGGTCTTCATGGCGGGGTCCTTTCCGAGTGGGTCGTGTGAGCCGGAGGGAGGCTCGGAACATCCGGCCTCCTGCTCCGGCACAGGCAAGTCGCACAGAGGGCCGGGCGCGTTACGCGGGCGACTTCTGCGTGGCGCGCGATCGCGGGCGCAGCCAAAGGCAAAGGCCCCGCACGTTGCCGCGCGGGGCCTTCGGAAGGAGGAGGATCTCGGGGGCGAGAGGTCACTTGCCGGCGACGGGCGCGGCGAACCAGGCGTTGATGTACTCGAGGATGTCGAGGCCGTCGAGGTAGCCGTTGGCGTTGACGTCGGCGTCCATCTTGCCGGCGAACCAGCCGGTGAGGAAGTCGAAGATGTCCTGCGTCTCGACCTTGCCGTCGTGGTTGTAGTCGGGGTTGTAGGGCTTGGAATCGACGGTCTCGCCGGCGGCGCCGCCGGGGACGATGTGGGTCGGCTCGGCCATCGCGGAACCCGCGAGGACGGCGACGGCGATGAGGGAGAGAGCGGAGCGAGCGGCGGAGATGTTCGTGCGAGCGTTCATGGTCTGGTCCTTCCTGCGTGGCTGGTCTGCGTGCTCGGGGGGGCCGGACGCCCGGCCCAACGCCTTGCACACGACCAGGTCGCGGCGGGGACCGTTCGCGTTACAGGAAGCTCGTCGCGGGCGCGGGACACCCGAAACGGGCACTCGCAAGGGCCCGGAGCGGTGGCGCACCGGATTGGCGGGATGAACGAGGGACTCTCAGATGGAGACGAGTTCGTCGTCGGCGCCGTACACGCCGAGCATCTCCAGCGGCTGGGAGAAGCGGAAGGTGTTCATGTGGGAGATGGGGGGCGAGTAGATGTGGAGCGTGATGAGGTCCTGCCCGGGGGCCTGCATGTTGGCGACCTGGTGGATGTCGTTGTCGTCGGCGGAGCAGACGTAGCCGGGCGGCATCTGGATCGTGGCGACGGGGCAGACCATGCCGGAGGCGGTGAGCTTGAAGCGGATCTCGGTGCCGACGCCGTGGATGACCTTGAAGGCGCAGGAGACGCCGCGGTGGTCGTGGATCGGGGTGCAATGGCCGGTGCGCCAGCAGAGGGCGAGGAGCTCGTAGTGGTCGGAGCGGGCGATGGTGTTGCGGCGGTAGCCGCGTTGGCCGAAGATGCAGTATTCCTCGATGTCCGCCCGTGTGATGGCGAGGTTGAGCAGCAGCCGCTCGAGGATGCGGAGATCGGCCCGGCCACGGAGCGAATCGAGGTAGGCGGTGGTTTCCGCGAGTTGCGGGAACCGACGGCCGGCCTCTTTGCCGGTGAGAAACGGCGCGGCGAGCGTGGCGGTGGTCATGATGACGGATTTTAGTCGGTACAGGCTCGACCTGCACGGAATCCGCCCGGGGAAGGGGCATTTGCGATGCCACGATCGGGGGTGCACCCTAATGTTCACTGAAGATGAGCAACGAACCGACGCCGAACGGTCGGAGTGGAGGGGGATTCATCGAGGATCTGCCCGCGCCGGCGATCGCGCCCGAGGGGGTGCCGATCATCGTGGTGTTCGTGATCGTGAGCGCGCTGCTGACGCTGGCGGCGACGTGGTTTGGCGGGTCGATATGGGGCATGGCGACGGGGGTCGCGGTGATCGCGCTGTGTGCCTGGTGCGTGTGGTTCTTTCGCGATCCGAGGCGGCGCATCCCCGCGGCGAAGAACGGCGAGGTGCTCGTGATCAGCCCGGCGGACGGGGTGATCTGCGCGGTCGGGCCGGCGCTGCCGCCGGAAGATCTGGGAGTTGCCGAGAGTGAGCGGCTCGGGCTGACGCGCGTGAGCGTGTTCATGAACGTGTTCAACGTGCACGTGAACCGGGCGCCCGTCGCGGGGGTGGTGGAGAAGCGGGCGTATCGCAAGGGGAAGTTCGTCAACGCGGCGCTGGACAAGGCGAGCGCGGACAACGAGCGGATGGCCCTGCTGCTGCGGATGCAGGACGGGTCGAGCCGGGCCCTGGTGGTGGTGCAGATCGCCGGGCTGATCGCGCGGCGGATCGTGTGCCGGGTGAAGGAGGGGGCGAGGCTCGGCCCGGGCGAGCGATTCGGGATCATCCGGTTCGGCTCGCGCGTCGATGTGTACCTGCCGCGCGGCGTGGAGCCCCGCGTGAAGGTGGGGGACCGATCGGTCGCCGGGGAGACGGTGTTCGCGGTGATGGCCGCGGGGCCGGGGGCGGGCCGGGGCAACGCGGGTTGAGTCGAGCCGACGGGAGCGCACGTGTTCATCCACTATCCCCATCGCAAGAGCTCGGTGCCGCTGCGGATCATCGTGCCGAACATGTTCACGACGGTGGCGATGTGCTGCGGGCTGGCGTCGATCCACTACAGCCTGAAGCGGGACTGGGATCACGCGGTGTTCGCGGTGATCCTGAGCGCGATCTTCGATGCGCTGGACGGGCGTGCGGCACGGCTGCTGAAGGTCTCGAGCCCGTTCGGCGAGGTGCTCGACTCGCTGGCGGATTTTCTCTCCTTCGGCGTGGCGCCCGCGCTGCTGCTGCACCAGTGGATGCTCAAGGACCAGGAGGTGTTCGGGCTGATCGCGGTGACGGCGTTCGTGGTGTGCAGCGCGATGCGGCTGGCGCGGTTCACGGCCGCGACGCGCCCGGCGACCGGGCTGACGCCGGCCGAGCAGCAGCGTCAGATGGTGCTCAAGAGCAGGTTCTTCACGGGGCTGGCGACGCCGGCGGCGGCGGCGGCGGTGATGGTGCCGGTGATGCTCGCGTACTCCCGGCTGCTCGCCGGGTACACGCGCCCGTGGCTGGGGATGCCGATGCCGACGGGGGCGGAGCGGCTGGGCGAGGTGGACGGCGGGGCGTCGCCGGCGAGCGTGTGGGTGGCGGTGGCGGTGGCGCTGTACACGCTGCTGATCGCGCTGTGGATGGTGAGCCGGGTGCCGATGTTCTCGTTCAAGAAGATGCGGATCAGCCGGCGGGCGGTGGTGCCTCTCCTGCTGTGCGCGGCGCTCGTCGTGGCGATCGGCGTGCGCGACATGTGGGTGGTGGTCGCCGGGCTGGCGCTTGTGTATCTCTGCACGGCGCCGCTGAGCGTGCTGTCGCACCGGCGCGTGCTTCGGGCGCCGGCGCCGCCGGGCCCGACCCAGCGCGGCGCGGCCGGGGCCGGCCCGGAGGCCGCGAGGCTCGCCGAGTGATTCAGCCCGCGACCGCGATGTTGCGAAACGTCGGCGTGTACCCGGGAAAGACCGTCGCGAGGTCGGTGTTCGCGAGGCGCTTGCAGACGATCTCGGCGAGGATGTCGCGGAAGTCGATCGTGACGTCGAGGTCGAGGTTCTGGTAGAGCCGGCCCGCGCCGAGGCCGGGCCAGTTCGTGATGACCTGGCCGCCGTTGATCCTGCGGCCGATGGCGAGCATGACGTTGCCGTGGCCGTGGTCGGTGCCGAGGGAGGCGTTCTGGGCGATGCGCCGGCCGAACTCGCTCATGACGACGATCGTGACGTTCTTGCTGCCGTTGACGATGACGTCCTCGTAGAAGGCACGGAGCGAGTTGGCGAGGTCGGCCATGTTCGCGGCCATCGTGCCGGTGAGCACGCCCTGGGCCGAGTGGGTGTCCCAGCCGCCCTTGTCGATGGCGACGGCCTCGACGCCGATGTCGGCGCGGATGAGCGCGGCGGTCTGCTTGAGGACCCTGGCGAAGGAGCTCGCGCCGGCGCCCGAGGTCGCCGGGTAGGGGAAGGTGGTGGTGGGGGGGGCGTAGCCCCCAGCGTTCACCGTGTCCGTCGCGTTGGTGTTCGTCGCGGCCGACTTGATGGGACCGAGCCACGGGCCATGCCGGCCGGAGATGGCCGACTGGCGCGCGGCGCGGGTGCTCAACGCCTCGGTGAGCAGGTTGTTCGACAGGTCCGGGACGGGCACGCCCTTGGGAGCGCCGGCGAGCGTGAGTTGAAGCCGGTAGCCCATGCCGATGGCCCGGACGGCGGCGGATGGGTCGGCGGGCTCGACGCTCGCGATATGTCGGCCGAGCCACCCGGTGAGGATGCCGGGGTCGGCGGGCTTGCCGACCTCCATGTGCTTCTGGGCATCGAAGTGCGAGCGGCTGGGATCGGTGGGGCCGGTGGCGTGCACGACGGCAAGATCGCCGGCGGTGTAGACGGGCACGAGCGCGCTCATCGCGGGGGCGAAGCCGAAGAAATCGGTGAGGGCGGTGCAGCCGTTGGTGTCGCCGGGCGGCGGCACGCCCAGGCCGGGCGTGGAGTTGTTGGCCGAGGGGCGGTTGGCGTAGTAGCCGGGATCGCCGTAGGGGACGCAGAGGGTGAGGCCGTCGGCGCCGCCGCGCAGGAAGATCGAGACGATCACGTCGCGCGAGCCGGGGAGCTTGGCCAAGCAGGCCCGCGGGAACCATGCGGGCATGGTGATGGCCGCGGCGGTGGCGGCGCCGGACCGGGTGAGGAATCCGCGCCGGGTGAGACGGTCGTGCTCCTCGCAGGTGCTGCGATCCGGCGCGCCGGCTTGGATGGGAGGATCGGACATCGGAGGATTCTCGGTGCCGGAGGATTCAAGGCCATCGGAAGCTGGGCGGCGCGGCGGGCATTCCCGGTGCTTCTTGTATCTTCGTGGAGCCCGGGATGTTCGCGGGAAGGTCGATCCGGAGTTGTGTGCGCGGGCCGTCCCAATCGCTCTTGGGGCGGGATGTGGTGGTGTTCGTGCGGCCTGCGCCGGGGTTGCACGGCCGAGACCAGCGGAACGCGGGCGGCGTGCTCAGACGACGTGCACCTTCTTGGGGTCGAAGTTGGCCGCGGGGTATTTCAGGTTGAGCGTCTCGAGGCGGTCGACGACGATCTGGGAGATGGCGAGGTTTCGGAACCACTTCTGGTCGGCGGGGATGGCGTACCAGGGGGCCTCGGGGGTGGAGCAGGCGGTGAGGGCGTGCTCGTAGGCCTTCTGGTACTTGTTCCAGAGCTTGCGCTCGGCGAGGTCGCCGAGCTCCATCTTCCAGTTGCGCTTGGGATCGCGAACGCGGGCCTCCAGGCGGCGGCGCTGCTCGTCGCGCGAGACGTGGAGGAAGAACTTGAAGACGATGGTGTTGTTCTCCGCGAGCGTGCGCTCGAAGTGGTTGATCTGCTTGTAGCGCCGCTGGCAGGTCGCCTTGTCGATCTGGTCGTGCACGCGGACGACGAGCACATCCTCGTACTGCGAGCGGTTGAACACGCCGATCATGCCGCGCTCGGGGCACTGCGCGTGGATGCGCCAGAGATAGTCGTGGCGGAGCTCGGCCTCGGTGGGCTTCTTGAACGTCGCGACGCGGACGCCCTGCGGGTTGATGCCGGTGAGCAGGTGGTGGATCGTGCCGTCCTTGCCCGCGGCGTCCATGCCCTGCAGGACGATCAGGATCGCGTAGCGCTTGTCGGCGTACAGCACCGCCTGGAGTTCGGCGAGGCGCTTGATGTTCGCGGCGTGGCGGGCGTGGACCTCCGGGGAGTCGTCCAGGCCGAAGGTCTCGGCGGGGCTGCGCTTGTGGATGGCCGCGTGGTCGCCGGGCGGGATGATGAACTTGTCGGCGAAGCGTTTGCAGGCCTTGGAGAGGGACATGAAGGGTCGTCCTGCCGCGGGGGGAATGTTCGTGCGGGCGCAAGGATAGGTTTTCGCTCGCCTCCGCAGCGATTCCAAGGCCATCGAAAGAGCCGCGCCCATT
>DASZWV010000403.1:0-5084 GCA_035546115.1 Phycisphaerales bacterium | reverse complement strand
CGACGAACCAGCCGCCCCACCGTCCGCGGCACGTGCAGCCCCCCATCCCCCAAAGGCAGAATCGCCCGCGGGTCAGGCTGATACCACTGG
Source organism: Phycisphaerales bacterium (assembly GCA_035546115.1). Taxonomy (GTDB): domain Bacteria; phylum Planctomycetota; class Phycisphaerae; order Phycisphaerales; family UBA1924; genus UBA4658. Next base: position 4,994 of record DASZWV010000403.1, on the reverse strand, counting down.
ATCGACGCGGCAACCGGAATCGCCTCGCCCGCCGTCGGCCCCTCCGGCAGGTCCGCCATCGGAAACGCCCCCTGGCGATACGCCCACAGAAACATCTCCACGATCTCGGATGGCGATTCCGGACGGCGCATGTGGTATTAAATGACTGGCCGCGCCCGAAAGCGCCGCCCCCACCGCCGCACACCACGCTCCGCCGGGTCCCACCATGCCCGAAGACCACCAGAGCATCAGCATTCTCGGCTGGCCGCCGAACACCACGCGGTCCCAGGGCGCCGCCATCCTCGTCGAGGCCCTCGGCCTCGATCCGTTCACCGCCGACATGCGCGTCGCCAAGGCGCCCCCGATGATCGTCGCCCGCGTCGCCGCTACCGTCGCGCCCTCGGTCGTCCAGGTCCTCAAGTCCCACAAAGTTCCCACGTTTGTCCTCTCCGACGAGGACCTCTCGCGACTCCCCGCCCCCATCCTCGCCAAACGTCTCGAGCCCGCCATCGGCGCGCCCCGCCCGATGTACATGGTCGAGCCCTGGCGCGGCGATCCCGTCGGCCTCCTCATGGACGACGTCTACTGCATCGTCCGCGGGCGCGTGGGCCTGGCCACCGTCGGCCCGGCCGAGGTCGAGGTCACGCCGAAGACCACGCCCTACGGCTGGGGCCTCGGCCCGGGCTGGGGCGTCGATGTCAACGTCACCCACAATCGCACCAGCCGCATCAGCGACGTCATCGACCTCTGGCTCTACGACCGCGAGCACGCGCGCATGGGGGCCGGCGGCCGCATCCTCTACGGCATCAATCGCATCCGCATCAACGGCGACAAGTTCAACTGGGATGTCCTCGGCAAGTCCCGCGGCATGTCCGACGGCAACAACGCCGACCAGCTCGCCGTCATCCTCGGCGGCCAGGCGCCCCACGCCGCCGTCGAGGTCGGCTTCGCCGAGTTCAAGGACGCCAGCGCCGCGGCCATCGGCACCGGCTGGACGGCAACCTTCGCCGGCGGCTCGAGAAAGGACGACACCGGCGCGTTCGACTTCTACTCCGCATGGTGCGGCATCATGCGCTGGCAGCAGAACGCCGCGAAGAAACAGGCCTAGGGACGGGCACCATCGAGCATCACCATCACCCGCAAAATCTCCGCCACCGACCACGCCTGCGCGGGGCACCCCTGCGGCCGCTGCGGCGCATCGCCGTCGTACACCTCCGCGATCTGCCCCACGCACCCCAGCGGCCCGCGCCTGGTCTCCGAGATCGACATCTCCGCCAGAATCGGCTCCAGCACGCCCCTCGCCTCGCGCTTGGCCGCCGCCGAGAACCCGCCCACGCGCAGCACCGCCTCCGCGTACGGCCCGAGCAGCCACGGCCACGCCGTCCCGTTGTGGTACGCCCGGTCCCGCTCGAACAGGTTCCCCTCGTACCGGCCGCGGAAGTTCGGATCCGCAGGATCCAGCGTCCGCACGCCCAGCGGCGTCAGCAGCCGCTCGCGCACCACCGCCAGCACGCTCCGCTGCTGGTCGCTCGTGAGCGCCGAGTTCGCGAGGCTCACCGCGAACAGTTGGTTCGGCCGGATCTCCGGGGATGGATCCCACCCCGGCCCGCCGCCCCGCGGCACCAGGCAGTCGTACATGCACCCCAGCCGCTCGTTCCAGAAGTGCGTCCGCAGGCTTCTCCCCACCGCCTCGGCGAGGTCGCGCAGGCTCGCCCCCATCGCCGCATCCGTGTCCCGGATCGCCTCGCCGAGCTCCCGCAGCGCCGCGTGCCACAGCGCATTGATCTCCACCGCCTTGCCGTGCCGCGGCGTGAAGGTCACCCCGTCGCGCTTGGCGTCCATCCACGTGAGCTGCGTGCCGGTCGTCCCGGCGGTGATCAGCTTGTCCTGCGGGTCCATCGCGATGTTGAAGTCCGTCCCGCGCCGGTAGCAGGCCACGATGTCCAGGCACGCCGGCGCAAGATGCCCATCCCACGCCGCCCGCTCGCCGGTCGCCAGCGCCTTCCTTCTATACGCGCACGCCCCGAGGATGAACCACAGGCTCGCATCGACGGTGTTGTACTCCGGCTCGCCGGTGCGGTCGTTGAACACGTTGGGCACGATCCCGTTGCGCCGGTGGCTCGCGAACGCCAGCAGCGTGCGCCGCGCGTCGTCCATCCGGCCCGTCGCGAGCATGAGCCCGGCGAGCGACACGCTCGTGTCCCGCCCCCAGTCGGCGAACCACGGATACCCGGCGATCACCGACGTCTGGTCCAGCGCGTGCGTCCCCGGCGACTCACGCGCCACCACGAACGCATCCGTCGCCGCCACCAGCGGCGCGATCGCCTTGTCCGCCCCCCCCGCCGCGCCGAGCATCCCCGCAAACCGGGCCCGACGCACCGACAGATCGCGGGCCCCATCCGCGATGGCCATCGGCGTGGTCGCCGCCTGGATCGTCGCCCCCGCCTCGCTCTCGCCCGCGCCGAGCGTGAGGTGGAACTCGCCCGGGCTGAACAGGTCCTCCACGCAGTCCTGCCCGCGCTCCGCATCCATCTGGTAGTGGAAGTCGTACCACCACTGCGGATCGGCATGGAACGTCGCCCAGTCCGAGCGCAGGTGCAACTCGGTTCCCTGGCCCTCAAACGTGATGCGGGCCCCATCCGGCGCGGCCGCCGTCGAGAAGCGGTCCGACGTTGCCTTGCGGGTGAGCCAGTGGAAGTCTCTCAGGGCGGTCATCGGCCGCACGCGCAGCTCGATGCCCTTGCCCGAATCGCCGGCGAGTCGCCGCAGGCGATAGCGCACCTGGGCCGCGTTCGTGCGGTCGAGCAGGTGCAGCTCCTTGATGATCTCGACGGCCGCGCCGCCCTCGCGCGCCTCGTAGGTCCACCGGCAGGTCAGGTCCTGCTCGAAGCGCCGCAGGCGCGAGAGCCCGCTCGGATGCAGCACCGGCGGCGAGCCGGCGAAGCGGAACGTGGAGAGGTCGATGGTCGTTTCCCCGCCGCCGAGCACGAGCCATTCCACCATGGCGCTCAGCGCCATCACGCGACCGACCGGCGGCGACTGGGCCGCGATGAGCAGCCCGTGATACCGGCGCGCCGGCACGCCCGCGACGGTTCCCATCGCGAAGCCGCCGAGGCAGTTGGTCAGCAGCCACTCGGCGTTGAGCAGCCGGTCGTTCCCCTGCGGCCCATCGGCGTCGAGGCGGTACGTGGGATACGCGGGCGTCGAGGCCGCCGGTCTCGGAGCCGCGGCAACGGGAGGCGCCGTGGGCGGGACGGAGCGCGGGGCCTTGGACGGCGTGGCGGACTTCGCGGGAGGCATGCGGGCACCTCGTTCGCGGGCGGCTGGGCGAATGGACATGCCCGCTTGGATGATCGTGGCCCGCCCGAGGTCACTTGTCGAGCCCCAATCCCGCGAGATTCACGCTCCGGACCGCTGTGTTCAGGGCTCGTGAAGGCCCCGGATTTGACTCCATGGTCTCCCCTGCCATCAATCTGCATGGCAACACCCGTTTCCGCCACCCCCTCCATCGCGAATCCGTCCAAGCCCGCGGGCTCGTCCGCTCGGCCGGTTGCCACCCCGAACGGCCTCGCGGGATCGAGCGCTGCGGATCTCGTGGCGGCCAAGATCGTCGCCGAGGGGTTCACCTTCGACGATGTGCTGCTGCTGCCGCGCTACAGCGACGTGATGCCCGCCGAGGCGGACACCTCGACGCGCCTCACGCCCAACATCCGGCTCAACATCCCGCTGGTCTCGGCGCCGATGGACACCGTGACCGAGTCGGCCCTCGCCATCGCCCTCGCGCAGGAGGGCGGCATCGGCGTCATCCACCGCAACCTCGGCATCGAGGCGCAGGCCCGCGAGGTCTCCAAGGTCAAGCGCTCGGCCAACGGCGTGATCGTCGATCCGATCACGCTCGGCCCCTCGGAGACCGTCGGGCACGCCCGGCGGCTGATGCGCGAGCACAACGTCTCGGGCTTCCCGATCACCGACGATGCGGGCACCCAGGCCCGCGGGCTGCGCTCGCGCGGCCGGGTCATCGGCATCCTGACGCGGCGCGACCTCAAGTTCGTGGAGAACGAGTCCACGCCGGTCGGCGAGGTGATGACGAGCAAGGGCCTGGTCACGGCGGCCCCGGGCACGACGCTCGAGGAGGCCAGCCGCGTTCTCAATCGGAACAAGGTCGAGAAGCTGCTGCTGGTGAACTCCGACGGCACGCTCGCCGGCATGATCACCCAGCGCGACATCGATCGCCTGAGCGACTTTCCGAAGGCCAACACCGACGCCCGCGGGCGGCTCCGGTGCGGCGCGGCGTGCGGGGTGGACCAGTACGAGCGCGTCGAGGCCGTGCTGGCCGCGGGCGCGGACGTGGTGGTCGTGGACACCAGCCACGGGCACTCGGAGAACGTGCTGCGGACGGTGCGGACCATCAAGCAGCGCTGGGGGAAGGAGGGCGTGGAGGTGATCGCGGGGAACATCGCGACGGCCGAGGGCGCCAGGGCGCTGGCCGAGGCGGGGGCGGACGCGATCAAGGCGGGGATCGGGCCGGGCTCGATCTGCACGACGCGCGTGGTCACCGGCGTGGGCGTGCCGCAGATGACGGCGATCTTCAACGCCCTGCGCGGCGTGATGGAGTCCGGGCGGGATGTGCCGGTGATCGCCGACGGGGGCATCCGGCAGTCGGGCGACATCGCCAAGGCGATCGCCGCGGGCGCGAGCTGCGTGATGCTCGGCTCGCTGTTCGCGGGGCTGGACGAGTCGCCGGGCGAGCTGGTCATCGCGGGGGGCCGGCGGTGCAAGAGCTACCGCGGCATGGGGAGCGCGGGCGCGATGGAGGCGGGCGCCGCCGACCGGTACGCGCAGCACAAGGGCACGCCCGAGGACTCGGAGAAGAAGCGGAAGTTCGTGCCCGAGGGCGTGGAGGGGCTGGTCTCGTATCGCGGGCCGCTGGCCGAGTTCGTGTACCAGATGGTGGGCGGGCTGCGGGCGAGCATGGGGTACTGCGGGTGCCGGACGATCGACGAGTTCCGCGCGGG
>DASZWV010000402.1:0-2078 GCA_035546115.1 Phycisphaerales bacterium | reverse complement strand
GTGGTGACCTCGCCGTCGGCGTTCCAGTCGGAGGTGTAGGGGGTGGCGGTGATGTTGAGGACGGTGAAGGCGCAGTCGTTCTGGAGGGAGATGGTGGTGTCGATGACGGTGCGGCGGAGATAGACGCGCCGGGCGTAGTCGGATTGGACCGGGGGCATGCGGTTGATGGCGACGCTGACGGAGGTTCTCTGCTCGCCGGGGAGGCCGTTGCCGACGATGTACTTGCCGGCGCCGGTGAAGTACTGCGCGAGGGTGGCGCCGTAGAGGTCGATGGAGTCGATGGAGAATGTGTCGCGGGCGGGATCGGAGGTGAGGGGGGAGAGGGTGAACCGGCCGCGGAGGGGCTCGTTGCGCTGCGTGTCGCAGGTGCAGCCCCCCCGGGGGTCGCACTGCTCGGTGATGGAACTCGGGGCGCGGAGGTGGTAGGTCTGGGCGGGCGCGGATGAGGCGAGAGAAAGAGCGACGAGTGCGATGCCGGGGATGGGGTTGGTCATGGGTGGACTCCTTCTCACAACGTACCTCAGGATCGCGGGCGGGTGGCGGAGGACACGGGCGGCGCGGAGAAAGGCAAGAAGATCTTTTTGCGGCTTTGGTGCGATTGCTCGGGACGGCCGCGGATGGCCCGGTTGAGAAAGAAAACGATGGTCGCGAGGCGACGGAGCCGGGCCGGGGTGAGGCTGGGGGCGGGGCGAGAGAAGCCGTGCAGGCGGGTCGGGTGCGGCTTGGGCTGGGTCGGAATTTGACCGATCTTCGGGCGCAACTATGATGGAGGCCCGATTTGTTGTGCCGCGCAGGCGGTGCGCATGGCGGGCGGAGAGGCCGCTGTAGCTCAGGGGTAGAGCGCACCCTTGGTAAGGGTGAGGTCGAGGGTTCAATTCCCTCTAGCGGCTTTGGCAGAAGCGGACTGGGTTTGGCCCCTGTTTCGGTGTCGCTGGAGGTGCGTCGGCGTGGGTTGCCTTTCGGGGCGGCCCGAGGCACGTGCATCGCGGCACTGGTACTTGGCTTTTGCCTGTGTGTGGTCAATGATCCCGCCCCTGGGATTGCCCTGCTGCCGGCTGTCGGCCGCGCGTGGGGTGGTTTAGGAGCGGGGGAGTTGGTTGAGTTTGAAGGGATAGTCACACGGTGAGCGGCTCAGGAGAGCGGCTCCACCAAATACGGAGGTTCGGTCTCATGGCGAAGGGCACGTTTACTCGTACGAAGCCGCACGTGAACGTCGGCACGATCGGTCACATCGACCACGGCAAGAGCACGCTGACGGCGGCGCTGTCGGCGCGTTCGGCGGCCCGCTTCGGCGGCATCATCAAGAGCTACGCCGAGATCACCAAGGGCGGCACGGTTCGCGACGCGAACAAGACGGTGACCATCGCGTCCTCGCACACGGAGTACGAGACGGAGAAGCGTCACTACGCCCACGTGGACTGCCCGGGCCACGCCGACTTCGTGAAGAACATGATCACCGGGGCCGCGCAGATGGACGGGGCGATCCTGGTGGTGTCGGCCGCGGACGGCCCGATGCCGCAGACGCGCGAGCACGTGCTGCTGGCCCGCCAGGTCGGCGTGCCGCACATCGTGGTGTTCCTGAACAAGGTGGATCTGGTGGACGATCCGGAGCTGCTGGACCTGGTGGAGATGGAGGTCCGCGAGCTCTTGAACAAGTACTCGTTCCCGGGCGACAAGACGCCGATCATCCGCGGGCAGTCGAAGGCGGCCCTTGAGAACCCGAAGGACGACAAGATCTGCAAGCCGATCGACGACCTGTTCAACGCGATCGACACGTTCATCCCGGAGCCGACGCGCGAGGTCGACAAGCCGTTCCTGATGTCGGTCGAGGACGTGTTCTCGATCAAGGGTCGCGGCACGGTGGCGACGGGGCGCATCGAGCGCGGCGTGCTGAAGGTGGGCGACGCGTGCGAGATCGTGGGTCTGCGTCCGAACAAGACGTCGACGATCACGGGCGTTGAGATGTTCCAGAAGACGCTGGACGAGGGTCGCGCGGGCGACAACGTCGGCGTGCTGCTGCGCGGCATCGAGAAGAACGACATCGAGCGCGGGCAGGTCATCTGCAAGCCGGGGACGAT
>DASZWV010000401.1:0-6540 GCA_035546115.1 Phycisphaerales bacterium | reverse complement strand
AGATGCTGTGCGGGCCGCCGGCCCAGGAACCCGGCTCGGAGAGCCGGGCCACGCCGAAGCCGCCGGAGATGAGCTTGCGATTGGCCAAGCACTGGGGGGCGTGGCTGGTGGGGATGCCGGCGGAGACGTGCCTGGCGGTGTGCTCGGTGCTGTTTGGCGGGGTGCTGGAGCGGCTGCCGCGGCTGCGGATCGGGTTCGCGCACGGTGGCGGTTCGTTTCCGGGGACGATCGGGCGGATCGATCACGGGTTTCATGCGCGGCCGGACTTGTGCCAGACGGAGACGAAGGTCTCGCCGCGGAAGTGGGTGCGGGATGGGGGGAAGGCGGGCGCGTTCTACGTGGATTCGCTGGTGCACGATCGGGGTGCGCTGCGGATGCTGATGGAGCTGATCGGGCCTGAGCGGATCATGCTTGGGTCCGATTACCCGTTTCCTCTGGGGGAAGAGCGGCCGGGGGAGCTCATTGTGTCGATGCAGGGCGTATGCGAAGTTGACCGCGAGCGGATGCTGCACACGACGGCGATGGAGTTTCTTGGGGCCGCGGCGAGAAGGCTGGAGGTTGCATGAAGGCGACGAGACTGGCGTGCGGCGTGGTGGCGGGTTTGGTGCTGGCGACCGGCGCGATCGCGGATGATCCGCCGGCGGGCGAGCCTGCGCAGTATCCGCCCGTGGAGCAGGCGCCGGCGAAGGTGGATACGCCGGCGGAACTCGCGGCCTGGAGCGCGGAGCACAGGGGGGAGATCGAGGAGATCGCGGGGGCGAAGTTCGCGGCGGATGTGCCGGTGAAGGTGGCGACGACGGAGGAACTGGCGGAGCGGATCTCGCTCTCGATCCAGCGGGACATGCTGGGTGCGGTGCGCCCGGACGGGCGGCCGATGTCGGCGGTGGAGATCCGGATCCGCTCGATGGCGGCGGCGTTCAAGGTGGCGACGCGGACGTTCGGGATGTACAGCCACGAGGACAGGGTGGTGTACGTTGCGCCGGAGAACGTGGCGAAGTATGCGAAGAAGTTCGGGTGGTCGGCGGAGACGGTGGAGCGGGCGCCGCGCCTGGCGGTGGCGCACGAGATGGTGCACGCGCTGCAGGACCAGCGGGCGGACCTCGGCGAGCGGCTGGCGCACCTTTCGGGCGAGGAGCGGGCGGGGCTGACGGCGGTGTCGGAGGGGCAGGCGGTGTGGGTGACGGATCGACTGGCGAAAAAGCTGGATTGGGGAGCGGCGAACGCGGTGCTGTGGGGGGTGATCGCGGGCGGGCGCGACGAGGAGGATTCGGCGGCGAAGGCGGCGGCGGCGCCGAAGATCGGCGTGGCGCCCGCGGGGGAGCTGTACGCGCTGGGCAAGAAGTTCATGGAGAGCCGGGCGGAGCACAAGGGGGATGGGCCGACGGGGGCGGAGCGGCTGTGGGAGATCGTGCGGAACCCGCCGAAGACGCTGGATGAGCTGCGCGCTCCCGACACGTCCGAGGCGAAGAAGCCCGGCGCGGAAGATTCGAGCGCTTCGGGGGAGACTCGGCCGAGCGGGAAGCCATAATTGGCCCCCATGGGATTGCGGACCGAGAGTTCGGCGGATTCGAGCGAGGCGCGTGCGCACGCGCTGGATCGGGAGGATGCGCTCGCGCCGTTCCGGGGGCGGTTTCACATCCCGCTGTGCCGGGACGTTGCGCCGGGCGCGGCGCATCCGGATGAGCCGTGCGTGTATCTGTGCGGAAACTCGCTGGGGTTGATGCCGCGGGCGACGCGCGAGGCGGTGGTGCAGGAGCTGGACGACTGGGCGCGGCTGGGGGTGGAGGGGCACTTCCACGCGAAGCACCCGTGGTATCCGTACCACGAGTTCGTGCGCGAGTCGGCGGCGCGGCTGGTGGGGGCGTTGCCGCACGAGGTGGTGGTGATGAACTCGCTGACGGTGAACCTGCACCTGATGATGGCGACGTTCTATCGGCCGGAGGGTGTGCGGCGGCGGATCGTGATCGAGGACAGCGCGTTCCCGAGCGATTCGTACGCGGTGCAGAGCCAGGCGGCGTTCCACGGGCTGAACCCGAGGGAGGATGTGGTCCGGCTGCGGGCGCGGGTGGATTCGGCGCAGGTTGCGGGGCTGCAGAAGTTTCTGCGGAAGCTCGAGGAGAGGGGGGAGGGGAAGACGACGCCGGCGAGGCAGTTGCGGAAGCAGTTGCACGAGCTCGGGCACTACAGCGGTGTGCGGGATGCGGCGGCGGGCGATGGGGACGGGCGGATCCTGACGACCGAGCAGGTGGAGGAGTTTCTGGCCGAGGAGGGTGAGACGGTCGCGCTCATGCTGCTGGGCGGGGTGAACTACCTGACCGGGCAGGTGATGGACATGGGGCGGCTGACGGAGGCGGGGCACAGGGCGGGGGCGGTGGTGGGGTGGGACCTGGCGCACGCCGCGGGGAACGTGGATCTGAGGCTGCACGACTGGGATGCGGACTTCGCGTGCTGGTGCTCGTACAAGTATCTGAACTCGGGTCCGGGGGCGGTGGCGGGGTGCTTCGTGCACGAGAAGCACTCGAGGAACACGGCGGGGTTCGGCGAGGAGGGGGCGCTCAGGCGGTTCGCGGGGTGGTGGGGGAACGATCCGAAGACGCGATTCGTGATGGGGCCGGAGTTCGTGCCGGTGGCGAGCGCGGATGCGTGGTCGCTCTCAAACCCGCCGGTGCTGGCGACGGCGCCGGTGCGGGTGTCGCTGGGGATCTTCGATGAGGCGACGATGCCGGCGCTACGAGCCAAGAGCGAGGCGATGACGGGGTATCTGCGCGGGCTGATCGAGGGCTTGCCGGGTGCGGAGCGGATGGTGGAGATCACCACGCCTCGGGCCGCGGGGGCGCACGGGTGCCAGCTGTCGATCGCGGTGAGGGAGCGGGCGAAGGAGCTGCACAAGGCGCTGGGGGCGGACGGGGTGGTGTGCGACTTCCGGGAGCCGAACGTGATCCGGGTTGCGCCGGTGCCGCTGTACAACACGTTCCATGACTGCTGGCGGTTTGCGGAGATACTCAAGCGGCACGTGGGCGCCGGGTGATCGCGTGGTGCGCGGGGCACGGAGCGCACGGGGGGAACAAAGAAGACGATGCGTGTTGTGGAGTGGGCAGGGTTGACGGAGCATCAACAGGAGTCCTGAGCGGTGCGTTCCGCTTCGGCGTGGGTCGGCCGACCCGTGCGACGTGATACACTCGGCCCATGGCAGTTGGAGACGGAAAAACGGTCACGATCGTGGGCGCGGGTCTGGCGGGCTCGCTGCTGGCGTGCTATCTCGCGAAGATGGGGTTTGCGGTGACGGTGTACGAGCGGCGGCCGGATCCGCGTGCCGCGGGGTATGCGGGGGGGCGGTCGATCAATCTCGCGCTCTCGGCGCGCGGGCTCTGGGGGTTGCAGGGTGTCGGCCTGGACCAGGAGATCCTGAAGCACGCGATCAAGATGAGGGGGCGGATGATCCATCCGCAGATGCTCCCGGAGTCGGGCGGGGAGTTGGCGTTTCAGCCGTACTCGCACGATCCGAGCGAGGGGATCAACTCGATCTCGCGCGGCGGGCTGAACGTGGCGCTGCTGGATGCGGCGGAGCGGATGGAGAACGTGAAGCTGGTGTTCTCGCACCGATGCACGGACATCGATCCGGACCGGTGCGTGGCGTTCTTCGAGGATGAGTCGTCCGAACCGGCGCGGAGCGTTTCGGTGCCGAGCGACCTGATCGTCGGCGCCGACGGCGCGTTCAGCCCGGTGCGGGGACGGTTGCAGAAGGTCGATCGGTGCGAGTACAGCCAGACGTACCTGACGCATGGGTACAAGGAGCTGCACATCCCGGCACTGGGCGGCCCTGGCGGCCTGCCCGCCAGTGTCGGTGATGCGGGGCGCGCACCACGGGCGGGCGTGCCGCCCGTGCCACCCTCGGCAAGTGCCGGCAGGTGGAACGGCTACGCCCTGGACCCGAACGCCCTGCACATCTGGCCGCGGGGGAGCGCGATGATGATCGCGCTGCCGAACCCCGACAAGAGCTTCACGTGCACGCTCTTCTGGCCGTTCGAGGGGGCGCACAGCTTCGCGAATCTGCACACGCCCGAGCAGGTGCTGTCGTTCTTCAGGGAGCACTATCCGGATGCGGTGCCGCTGATGCCGACGCTCGTGGATGACTACCTGCGGAACCCGACGAGCTCGCTGGTGACGGTGCGGTGCTGGCCGTGGGTGTACGCCTCGCCGGGGGGGAAGGCGGTGGCGCTCGCGGGCGATGCGGCGCACGCGATTGTGCCGTTCTTCGGGCAGGGGATCAACGCGGGGTTCGAGGATGTGCGCATCATGGCCGAGTGCCTGGAGCGGCACGCGACCCGCGGCGAGAACTGGATGCACGCCGCGCTCGACGAGTACCAGCGCCTGCGGAAGCCGAACGCGGATGCCATCGCGCGGATGGCGGTGGACAACTTCGTGGAGATGCGCGACAGGGTGGGTTCGAGGTGGTTCCTGTGGCGCAAGAAGCTCGAGCACCTGCTGCACGACCTGTTCCCCGGGACGCTCGTGCCGCGGTACAACCTCGTGAGCTTCACGATCGTGCCGTACTCGGAGGCGATCAGGCGCGGGGCCCGGATCGATCGCGTGCTCCGGTGGCTGCTGGTGTGTGTGGTGATGATGCTCGTGTTCGCGGCCCGGGCGGTGCTGCCGGCGTGGCTGGTGCTGCTGGCGGTCGTGATCGCCGCGGGCGCCATGTGGGACCGCTGGCGGACGCGCGAGGACACCTCGGTGTGAGCCGCGCCCGGGCCGGCCGGAGCGCCATAGAGTGTCGCATGACATCCGATGCGCCACAGAGCAGCCCGATGGCGTCGCCGCGGGGCGTGGTGTCGCCGGGCGATCCGTATTGCGGGAACTGCGGGTATGTCCTCAAGGACCTGGGGAGGGCGTCGGTCTGCCCGGAGTGCGGCAGGGCGCTGGTGGAGGTGCTGGTCCGGCACTCGCACGGCGTGGCGCAGACCGTGGCGATCCGGATCAGGTCGGAAGTGACCGTCTTCGGCTGGCCGCTGTATCACGTGGCCTTCGGGCCGCGGCCGGAGTTTGGGGAGCGCCGCGGCGTGGCCAAGGGCGTGATCGCGATCGGGGATGTGGCGATCGGGGGCGTCGCGCTGGGGGGCCTGGCGATGGGGGGCGTCGCGGTCGGCGGGTGCGCGGTGGGGCTGGGCGCGATCGGCGGATTGGGCGTGGCGGTGCTGTCGGCGATCGGGGGCGGAGCCGTGGGGGGCGTGGCGATCGGTGGGCTGGCGGTGGGCGGATTCGCGACCGGGGGCGCGGCGGTTGGATACGCGGCGCAGGGCGGCGGGGCGTGGGGGATCTATGCACGCGGCGGGCAGGCGTCGGGTGTGCACGTGGTCGGGGGAGGGCGGTCGGATGCGGAGGCGGTGGCGAGGTTCAAGCAACTCGCGCCGATCATGGGATCATCGGCGCGGGGCGTGCCGGGGATGGCGTTCGCTTCGCTGCCGATGATCTCGGTGGTGCCGGCGCTCGCGATCGATGCGCTGGTGCTGCTGGCCGTGGGGCTGCTCGTGATCGCCGGCAAAGGGCGCGGGGCGAAGCGGGATCCGATGGCGAAGATCCCGGTGCCGGATCCTCGCGCATCGGCAGGCCGCGGCGCGCCCGGGGGGGCCGCATGATCTACGACATCACGCCGCGGGTGACGGAGCGTCTGGGCGTGTGGCCCGGCGACACGGCGATGTCGCGCGAGGTGCTGTGCGACATGAAGAAGGGGGCGAACATCACGCTCTCGACGATCCGGACGACGGTGCACCTCGGGGCGCACGCGGATGGGCCGAACCACTACTCGCGCGACGGGGCGGGGATCGGTGAGCGGAAACTGGAGTATTACCTCGGGCCGTGCGTGCTTTTGGAGACGCCGGTGCAGCGCGGCGAGCGGGTGGGGGTTGAGCAGGTCGAGCGCGACCTGCGGATCGCGGAGCGGTGGACGGGGAGCGGGCGCGGGCCGGATGCGCTGCCGGAGCGGGTGCTGCTGCGGACGGGGACGTTTCCGGATCCGGAGCGGTGGAACGCGGACTTTGCGGGGATCGAGCCGGACTTGATCGACTGGCTTGCGCAGCGTGGCGTGATCACGGTGGGGATCGATACGCCGAGCGTGGATGTGCAGGAGTCGAAGGATCTGCCGGCGCACGCGGCGTTTGCGCGCCACGACATGGCGATCCTGGAGGGGCTGGCGCTGGGGGGTGTGCCGGCGGGGGTGTATGAGCTGATTGCCCTGCCGCTCAGGCTGGAGGGATGTGATGCGAGCCCGGTGCGGGCGGTGTTGAGGACGATGTGAGTGGGAACCTTGGGGCGGGCGACCTGTACAAAGCTCGGATGAAGCTTCCCGCGATACAGGGTGTGATCGAACGGCGATTGCTCGTGAACTTCCGGGGCGATCCGGAGGTGGTTGCGCGTCTGCTCCCGAGGCCGTTCGAGCCGGTGCTGGTGGATGGGTATGCGATCGTCGGGATCTGCCTGATCCGGCTTTCGGGGATGCGGCCGGCGATGATGCCCGTGAGGTGCGGCGTTCGGTCGGAGAAC
>DASZWV010000400.1:0-3732 GCA_035546115.1 Phycisphaerales bacterium | reverse complement strand
GGGGGGGGCAATCTGACGGGGGGACCCTTCTCGAGCGGGGGGAACCTTTCAAACGCATCCACGATTGTCGGAGACGTCGAGGCGGGCGGGATGTATTCGAGCTCGGGGACGTCGCTCGGGTACGTGCAGTCCGGGGTGGGGGCAAAGACGATGCCGGGGAACGCGGCGTGGACGACGCTGTCGGCGATCGCGACGACGATTCCGTGGGCGTCGACGGGGGGACACCTCGACAAGCAGGTGCTGACGGCCGGCCTTGACACCATCGCGACGGTGACCCATGGCTCGGGGGTGTACGCGATCAGCGTGCCCGCGCTGGGGACGCTCACGATCCACCACTCGCGTTTCCAGGCGACGCTGCTGATCTCGCTGGGGGCGAGCGCGAAGCTGGTGATCAAGGACGAGAATCTGTGGGACCCCGCGGATGCGACGAAGCCGGCGCTGCTGGTGCAGGGCGACCTGCTGTCGAGCGTCTCCATCGCGGGCGGGGCCGCGACGCTGGGCGAAGCGAGCGGGAGCAACTTCAACCCGGCGGGTGCGCCCTACAACGGCGTGACGGATGCGGACACGACGGACTCGTACCCCTCGGAGCTGCACGGGATCATCCACATCATGAGCGCTGCAACGGCGGTGACGCTCGACACCAAGCTGGTGTGCACGGGGTCGGTGATCGTGGCGGGAGATGCGACGATCAAGACCGACTGCACGATCAGCGGGAATCCGTCGTTGAAGTCGGCCCCGCCGCAGGGGTACACGGATGCGGGCGCGTTCAAGATGTCGCCGGTCGCGGGGAGCTATCGGTGGGAAGTGGCCGACGTGAACCCCTAGGCCGTTCGAGGCCTGGTGTTCGCGGGATGCGGGCCCGTCGCGGGGTGGTTCGGCGATGGCATCGCGTGGCTTGACGCGGCGGCGTTCTCAGGCCGCGGCCTTGGCGTGCACCTGCTGGGAAGCGTGGAAGGCGACCATGCGGTCGAACTCGGAGAAGTCGAGCTGGACGAAGAGCTTGGCGAGCTCGGGGTCGAACTGGACGCCGGCGCACTTCTGGATCTCGGCGAGGACGGTGGTGCGGGGCATGGCGGCGCGGTAGGAGCGGTTGGAGCTCATGGCGTCGAAGGTGTCGGCGAGGGCGATGATGCGGGCGATCTGGGGGATCTGCTCGGAGTGGAGCTTGTGGGGATAGCCGCGCCCGTCCCAGCGCTCGTGGTGGTAGAGGACGCCGGGGAGAATGTCCTCGAGCAGGGGGAGGTCCTTGAGGATGCGGTGGCCGATCTCGGGGTGCTTCTTGATGGCCTCGAACTCGTCGTCGGAGAGCTTGCCGGCCTTGCAGAGAACGGCCTCTGGGACGCCGATCTTGCCGACGTCGTGGACGAGGCCGGCGATGCGGATGCGTTCGGCGCGGTCGGGCGACATGCCGATGGCCATGGCGAGCTGCCAGGAGAGATAGGCGACGCGCTGGGAGTGGCCGCGGGTGTAGGCGTCCTTGGCGTCGATGGCGGCGGTGAGGGACTCGAGGACGCCGAGGGAGAGGGACTTCTGCTGGGCGTAGAGGTCGGCGTTCTCGAGGAAGGCGCCGACGTATCCGGCGGCGGCCTCGAGGAGCTGGATGTCGTAGGAGGAGACCTGGGGGTCCTCGCCGAACTTGTCGCCGGCGAGCATGAGGCCGACGGGCTCGCCGGCGCGGAAGACGGGGTGGACGAGGATCTGTCCGGAGCCCGCGATGGGCACGCCGCCGAACTTGGAGAGGATGGTCGCGCGGGAGTCGGACTTCATGGCGGCGAGCACCTGCGGGAGCGCGGTCTCGAAGTTGGCGGCGAAGGGGGTCTGGCCGCTGAGGATGGTGGCGCCGGCGAGTTCCTTGCCCTCGCGGCGGTGGGCGGGGAACCAGCCGGCGACCCAGCCGAAGGAGAGCGTGGAGCGGACGCGGGTGGCGAGGGTCTCGACGAACTGCTCGGGGTGGGTGAGGTCGCTCATGGAGCGGCCGAGGGCGTAGAGCAGGTCGATGGTCTCGAAGGCGTCGGAGAGCTGGCGGGTGAAGCCCGCGGCGGTGTGATCGGATTCCTCGACGTGGCTGAGGTCGTCGGCCATCCAGAGCGTGGCGTCGCGGATGGAGCAGGCGGACTCGTAGCCGTATCGGGCGCGCGGGAGGAGCATCCGGCGAACGGCCTGGGTATCGAGGGCGGCGCCCTGGCAGGCCTGCTCGAAGAACTCGCTGGAGAGTCCTTCGGCGGAGAGCGCGAGCAGGAGGACGCACCCGGTGCGGGTGCGTCGGCGGAACTCGGGAAGGGTGATCGCCCACGCGCCGGGAAAGACCTCGGCGACCTGGGCGTTGTCGCTCGCGTTGGCGGCGGCCGCGGCGGCGCTGACCAATCGGATGAGTGCGCTGGAGGCCCAGAGGAGGGCGACGGCGCCGGAATCCTCGGGCTCGGCAAGGATGAGGCCGGAGTTGTCGCAACGCCAGCTCGGCAGCCCGAGGGCGGCGCAGCGGCGTCGGAGGGCGGCGATGGCCTGGCCGGTGTTGTCGCGAATGCTCGATGGGGGAGGTGCGGGGATCATCGCGTGGCGGCGGGCTCGTGGGCTCGTGCGGCGAGGCCGGCGGGGATGAGGGTTTCCTGGACGTAGGTGAGCAGCTCTCGAACGCCGAAGGGCTTGCTCATGACGCGCTTGATGGAGGTGCGGGCGAGCATGTCGTCGGAGAGGACGTGGCCGCGGGCGGTGAGCAGGACGGCGGGGATGTGGGCTGTTCGCGGGCTGGCGCGGAGCGCGAGGCAGAGCTCGAGGCCGTTCATGCAGGGCATCTGGAGGTCGGTGACGAGGGCGACGGGGAGATGGGTTCGGACGAGCTCGAGGGCCTCTTCGCCGTCGCGAGCCTCGTGGACGACGATGCCGGCGGAGCGGAGCTTGTCGCCGACGACCATGCGAATGGGGGCCTCATCGTCGGCGATGACGAGCGTGACAGGGTTGTTCTGAGGGGATGTGGTCACGAGGTCTCCGGATCGACGGGGGGCGCCGCGTGGGCGCGCAGATTGAGGATCGGCGAGCGGGGGACAGGGATGAATCGGAGTTTCCGGGGTGCCGCCCCGTTTGTGCGGACCAATCGTCACGAGTGCGAGAGTCGGGCCGTTTGAACGGTGAGGTCCGATAGTTGCGGGCTTGGGCGCGCATGAACAGCGGATATCGGCGGCTTGTATTGGGGGCGAATATTGCGCCGGGCCGATCGTGGGCGTCCGAGATTTGCTGTTCAGCCGACTTCGCGGGTCTGGAAGAGCATGACCGCGATGCACAGGAACACACCCGTCTGGGTGATCGCGTACAGCAGCACGAGCAGCACGTGGGGCGCGGGGATCGGGGCGGCCTGGCTGACGGCGTCCATGAGCCAGAAGAACTGCACGTTCGGGATGACCGACCAGGCGCCCCAGGCGAGGGCGTTGTAGGTCGTCGGGTGCGTGAAAATGAAGTCGTTGGCCTTGGGCGGGGCGTTGACCAGCGGGTCATCGGGCCCGGTGCGGACGATGGAGAGCTTGCGGCCGCTCTGGGAGAGGACGGCGAGCGCGGGGGGCTTGGTGCGGTCGGAGAGCGCGTTGACGTCGGTCACGTCGCCCTGGAAGGGCTTGAAGGGATGGACGTCGAGCTCGTAGCCGCTGGGGTAGGGGCCGTAGTAGACCGGCGAGCCGGGGAGCATGCGCGTGCGGGGCTCGAGGCGGAGCTCGATGTCGTAGACGTCCTCGGCGTGGGCGA
>DASZWV010000399.1:0-2972 GCA_035546115.1 Phycisphaerales bacterium | reverse complement strand
TCTCCGGCGGGTCGGGCTCGCCCACGACGCCGCTGACCCTGAGCACCACGACCCAGGCCGACGGCGAGTCCGTGAACACCAGCCTGGTCGTGTACGACTCGCTCGGCACGCCGCTGACGGTCAATCTGCGGCTCGTGATGGACAGCAAGCAGGCGACGGGCGGCACCACCTGGCGCTACTACGCCGAGAGCGCCGACAACCAGGGCACCAGCAAGATCATCGGGAGCGGGACCATCGCCTTCGACGCCCAGGGCCAGCCCACGGGCAGCCCGGTCGTGCCGATGAGCATCGACCGAACCGGCACCGGCGCCGTGACGCCCATGTCGTTCAATATGTCGTTCAACGGGCCGGGGTCGGGCGTGTCCGCGCTCTCGGGCCAGAACTCCAGCATCGCGGAGCTGTCTCAGAACGGCGCACCGCTGGGCACGCTCCAGGGATACTCCGTCGGCCAGGACGGCACGATCACCGGCACGTTCCAGAACGGCCTGACGCGCACGCTCGGGCAGGTGGCCATCGCGACGTTCACCAACCCGGAGGGGCTGGTCGAGCTGGGCGGGAGCGTGTACGCGACCGCGGCCAACTCGGGCGAGCCGCTGATCACCTCGCCGCTGGAGCTCGGCTCGGGCAAGGTCATCGGCGGGGCGCTCGAGCTCTCGAACACCGACCTGAGCCAGGAGTTCGTGAACCTGATCCTCGCGAGCACCGGCTACTCGGCGGCGTCGCGCATCATCACGACGACCGACCAGCTCATGCAGCAGTTGCTGGCGATCGGCAGGTAGGGCGCCGAACCTCAATAGCGGGCGACGCCGGGATCCACGTCGATCGACCACAGGTCGATCCCGCCGGCCATCGAGCGGACGTCGCCGAAGCCCATCGCGCGGAGCAGGCCGGTCACCTTGAGCGACCGCACGCCGTGGTGGCAGTGCACGATGATCGGCGTGGTTCGCGAGCCGTCTTGGTCCTCGAGCTCATCGGCCCGGCGCTCGATCTCGCTCATCGGGATGAGCACCGCCCCTTGGATCCGGGCGATGTGCCACTCTTCGACCCGCCGGCAGTCGAGCAGCATCGGCCGGGCATCGCCGGGCTCCGCGAGCACCCGGCGCGTCTCCCGCGGCGTGATCTCCCACTCGGGCTTGAATGGGTAGCCGATGGGAAGGCCGCAGGCGTCCAGCGGCGGGCGCGGCTTCGAGATTGGCGGCGTGCCGCTCATGGCTTCCTGGGCGAGTCGGAGGCGGGCATCCCCCCGCCGGGGCGGAGCTCCTCGCCGGGTGTTTGGTCGGGCACGGTCCGGCTGCCCGGCGCGACGCCCGGCCGGCGCTGCGATGCCGCGGGCGCTGCGCCCGGTTCGACCCGCGAGGCCGGGCCTTCGGCCTCGGCCGTCGGGTTGATGATCGTGACCTGGCGCGGGTACCGCTCGTATCCCTCGCCGCCGGTGCGCGTCGGGCGGCGGGGTCGCATCTCGACGATCGCTCGTGGGATCATCATGATCACGTTCTGCGCCGCGACGAACGGCGAAACCAGCGCCTCGACGAACTGCTCGTTGGCGTGGCGGGTGGTCTCGGTGCCCAGGGCCGTCCGCTCGTTGGGATAGCGTCCCTGGGCGCGGGGGTCGGAGGTCTTCACGAGGTAGTCGCGTGCCAGGCGCGGCTGGTGGGCCGGGAAGTCGCTGGGGACATCGACCCGCACCATCGCCCAGTTCTCGCGGTCGAGGCTGGTCACCGACGGCCGGGCGTTCTGCGCGTCCACCGCGCCGCCCGCCTCGTACACGGGCGCTGCGGACTGGTCAACCGACGGCGCGAGGCCCTCGGGCTCGGGCGCTGGAAGACCCTCGGCGATGGTCGCGGGGGTGTACACGGAGTGGCCGAAGGCGCGGCCCGCGTTGCCGATGCCGGGCTCGTTGTTGAGCGGGCCGGCGCAGGCGGCCAGCGGCAGGATGAGCAGCACGAAGGCGTGTCGGGGCGAGAGCATGCGGGAGGGTACGCCCGGGGCCACCCCCCGGTTGCTCGCCGCGGCTTCGATCACTTCTCGCCCTTGAGGCGGAAGGCGCTGCGGAGCGTGTCGCCGTCGAAGCCGCTCGGCACCTCGCCGGTGGCCGCGTACTGGTAGGTCGCGGCCAGCAGGATGCCCTTGAGAGTCGTGGAGATGAGCGAGAGGGCGAGGAAGTACACGATGAACAGCACGGCGATGATGACGAACGGCCAGGGCGATTGCAGAGCGGCGGAGGCGATTCCCCCGGCAATGAGCATGGCGATGCCGGCGAAGGCGAGGAGCGTCATCACCGCGCCGATGCCGACGTTGGAGATGAGCGTCTCGCCCCAGGTCTTCTTGAGGATCTCCACCGAGCGCTTCACGGCGTCGATCGGCCCGACCTTCTCGACCACCAGCACGGGCACGACGAAGAACGTCGCGATCGTCCACGCCATGCCGATCAGGCCGATGACGATCTTGCCGACGAAGCCCGCCCGCTCCTGGACGGCCTTGAGCACCATGCCGACGGTCGCGGCCACGGCCGCCCAGGCCGCGATCTGCGGCAGGCGGCTGAACGCCACGCCCAGGCCGTCGGAGAGCGTCGCCGACTCGCCGCCGAACTTGCGGATCGCGCAGGCGATGAGCGCCGAGTTGAAGAACGTGATCACGAAGAAGTTCACGAAGTAGTAGAGGAACAGCACCGGGTAGTACCACGGCTGCAGGCGGAACTCGCGGTGCCCGTTGGCCGCGTGGTGGCCGAGCGAGCTCCAGTCGATGCTCACGGCGAAGGGGATCGCGAAGGAGATGAGCACGAGGATGCACGCGATGCTGCTGAGCACGGGCAGCAGCAGGAGCTGCTTGTCCGACATCAGCACGCGGCCGGATTGCTTGGTGAGTTCCCACGAACGCGCGAACTTGCCCATAAGTGTGCCTCCGAGGTGGGGGAATCGTACGGGGCCGGGGGAGCCCATGAGAAAACCGGGGTGACGGGGTGGCGGGGTGAC
>DASZWV010000398.1:0-29529 GCA_035546115.1 Phycisphaerales bacterium | reverse complement strand
CGCTGCGCCTGCAGCCCGAGCAGCTCGAGCACCCGGTCCTTGGCCGACACCGCCGAGATGTTCTGCAGGTCGAACGGGTAGAACTTCATCGAGTCCCGCTCTTTCACCACCATGTCCACGAACTCTTCGATGAGCTGCGTGATCCGCGGGGAGTCGGTCATCATGATGATGCCGAGGTCGTCCATGTACACCGGTTGGGTGCCCGCCTGCCCGCCGCGACCGGCCGTCAGCAGAGACGTGATGCTCGCCTGCAGCGACGAGGGCTTGATGTTCGGCGTGCGGATGATCCGCGTGAGCGCGCTCAGCTGGGGCGCCTCGGTCTTCTTCCCGCCGAACTGGGGCGAGATGTAGTTCTTCGGACCCACGTAGTAGATCTCCGTCGCCGGATCCTGCCACATGGCATACTCGTTCTGCTCCAGCAGGGACATGATGAAACCCATCAGGTCCGACCGCTTCACGTGGATGGGCGTGGGAAAGAAGACCTTCCGCCCGAACAGCCCGCCGTCCACGTAGATGAGCTGGATGTGCAGCTCCCTCTGCATGTAGTCGACGAGCTGCACGATCTCCACGTTCTCCGTGATGTTGATCAGCAGGTCGTCGTCCGGCCCCGGCTGCGACAACGGAATCGCCTGCACCGGCGTCGCGCCCGCGGCGCCGGCCGGCGTCGGATGCGCCGTGGGGACTCCCGGCCGGATGCCCCCCGGCGCGACGCCCGGTCGGCTCGGCGGCTGGACGCCCCGGAACGTGCCCGGTGCCGTCGGTATGGCCGTCTTTCCGGGCTGGGTTGGCGTCGGAGCCACTCCCGTCGCGGGCGGGGTCGCGGCCGGAGGCTGCGGCTTGGCGGGCGGGGTGGCCGCGGGCTGCTGCGGCGCGGGGCCCACGGGATTGTCGGTCTTGATCCCCGCGCGCTCCGCCTCCGCCTTGATCTTCTTCAGGATCGCCTCGCGGGCGGCGGCCTCGGCCTCCCGCTGGGCCTTGAGTTTCTCATCCTCGCCCGGGTTCGCCGGGGGCTTTTCCGACGGCTTCTCGGCCGGCTTTTCAGAGGGTTTGTCCTGCGCCATGGCCGACCGCATCGGGAGCGACAGCGAAGTGACGGCGATGACCCCGGCGAACCCGCACCGGGCCAACAGGCCCGCCGCGGACCAGGATCGAGTTGCCGAGAATCGATTGAGGGTGGTGTTGGAAGAAATGGGCGGGTCCTCCGAGCAGATTCCCGGGTTCGCCGGGGGGAAAGCGTAGGGAACACGGAGCGCGAACGCCCGCGCCGTGGGTGCAACAACCGGACGGAGGCTGGCCTCCGCCCATCGCGCCGGGTCCCACGACCTAAGGGTCGTCCCCTCCAAGCCGCGGGCATCACAATCCGCCCGGGGCGGCCCGCCTTCCCATTCCCCTGACCTTGGCGGGCGTAGGGGATACAGGGTCCGCGAGCCGGAAGATGCACGTGCTGGACGAATTCCTTCCGGCGGGCTCTAGTATCGGCGATGCGTGTCGTCAGCCTCCTGCCCTCGGCGACCGAGATCATCCTGGCCCTCACAGGGCCGGACGCAGTCCGCGGCGAGGGGCCCGTGCGCCTGGTCGGCCGCAGCCACGAGTGCGACTGGCCCCCCGATGTCGGGCTCAACCGCATCCCCGCCCTCACCGCCGCTCGAACCCATTTCACGACCAGCGCGGCCGTGGATCAAGCCGTCCGCACCGCCCTGGCGGCGGGCGAATCGCTGTACACGCTCGACACGGCCCTTCTCGCCAGCGTCCGGCCCGACGTCATCATCACACAAGACCTCTGCGAGGTCTGCTCGATCGACCTGGAGACTGTCCGGCAGGCCGCGGCCTCAATTTCGCCCGTTCCGAAGGTCGTCAGCCTCAACCCACAGACTTTCGACGACGTCCTCGACGACATCATGTCCGTTGGGGAGGCCGTCGGGATGTCAAAGCGGTCGATCGAGGTCGTGGCCGGCCTGCGCGAGCGAGCCAGCCGAGCCCAGGAATACGTGAACCCCTACACCGAGCCCCCATCCGTCGCCTTCCTCGAGTGGACCGACCCGCTCTTCGTCGGCGGCCACTGGACGCCTCAGCTCATCGAACGGGCCGGCGGAGCACACCCCCTCAACCCATCCCGGCCCGCCGACGGCTCGGGCGCGGCCGCGGGCATGATCGGCCAGACCATGCGCCGTGCTGGCAAGAGCATCCGCGTGAGCCCCGAACAGCTGACCGAATCGCGCCCGGAGTGGCTCTTGGTCTGCCCGTGCGGCCTGACGCTCGATCAGGCTTGGCGCGAGACCGAACTGCTTTCAAGGCACACCTGGTGGGGAGACCTTCCGGCGGTCCGCCGCGGGCAGGTCGCCGTGGTGGACGGCAGCCAGATGTTCAATCGACCCGGGCCGCGGCTGGTGGATGGGCTGGAGTTCCTCGCCGGGCTGATCGGCGAGCGGCCGGGGCTGATTCCCGCGAACTTTCCATGGCGTCCGTGGCGGGCGGTCTAAGGGCAGCCGGCGAACCAGGCGTTCAGGAACGCGAAGATGTCCTGCACCGTGAGCGTCCCGCTCCCATCGAAATCCGCCCGCGGATCGGCGGCGAACCAGGCGTTGAGAAAGTCGAACACGTCCTGCGTGGTCAGGCCGCCGACGCCGTTGAAGTCCGGCCGACAGAGCACGGACACCACGACGGGGTTGCTGCCCGCGCTGGCGTTGGAGCCGGAGCAGGTGTTGGTCACGACGACGTCGTACGTGCCCGCATCGGCAAGGAGCACCGGGTCGATCAGGAGCGTCCGGGTGATCGCGCCCGACACCCTGACGCCGTCAACGAGCGGCGAGCCGTTTCGTCGCCACTGGTACGAGAGTGCGCCGCTCCCGCTCGATAAGACGGCGAGCGCAAAGGGTGAACCGTCGACGGCGCCGGTCGTCGCGAGCGTCCCGACGCTCGGCGGCGCGCACGCCGCCGGCGGATTGTCCAGCCAGATCGACGCATTGATGGCGGCCCGGGCATGGTCGCCGCCGGCTTCTGCGGACCAGCCGTTGTACAGGGTGTCGCCGGGGTCGCCGGTGCCGTCGTCGAACGGGGAGGAATCGCCGAGGGCCACGACACGCCCAAGACCGTACATCGCGTACGCGACCATGCCGTTGGCGCTCGCGTGCGACGAGGTCGTCCAGATCGCGATCTTCGCCGTGGCGTTCTGCGCGGTGTTGATGGTGATGCTCGCGCCGTTGTGGTAGATCATCTGCGCGACCGTTCCCGCGGGCCCGTGGATCACCGGGTCGGACGCGGCGGTGTCCACGTACGTGGACGTGGGCGAGATGTTGTCCACGTTGAACGTGATCCCGAACGGGTTGGATCCGGTTGAGTTCGAGTTCAGCAGCCCGTTCCACACGCCCACCGAATCGATCCCGTTGTTGTTGCGGTCGCTGGCGTTGTGATCGCTGATCATGAAAAGGCCGCCGCCGTCGCGCACCCAGTTGATGATCGCCGTCTTTTCCGCGCTCGTGAACGCGATGTTCGGCTCGTCCACGATGTACAGCGAGTAGTTCGAGAGATCCTGCGCGTTGGTCGAGTCGCCATACGTGATCCGGCCGCCGATCGGAAGCGTCTCGACCGACACGCCCCGCTGCACGAGCGCGACACCCCATGCCGAGAGCGAGCCCTGCCAGTACGTCTCGGGCGTGGACGATGTGATGCCGCTCTGCGCGGGCGTCGGGAATCTCTGCGGATTGGAATCCGATCCCGCGCCCACCGTCATCGCCCCGCCGGAGCCCGTGCCGACGTTGTGCGTGTCCGCATCGATCACCCAGTCCGCGTTCCCGGCCATCTCCGCCTTCGTGGCGTCGAAGAGGGCCCTGTGCGGCGGGATCGCCGGCGCCATCGGTGCGCCGATGCAGACCACGAACAACGCCGCCGACAGGTGAAGTCTCGCCATGATTCTTCTCGCAACTCTGCCACACCCGCCGGAAAATGCGAGCCGGATTCGAATCATTAGCCCGCGGGCCCCGGCGGGTTTTCAAGGTCCCCCACCCGCCAACCGGGGTCCTCACGCGCAGCCGGCGAACCAGGCGTTCAGGAACGCGAAGATATCCCGCACATCCACGGCCGAGGACCCGTCGAAGTCCGCGCTCGCCCGGGAATCCAGCCAGGCGTTGACGAACGCCAGGACATCAGACGCGTTCACCGAACCGGAGCGGTCGAAGTCGGCCGCGCACGGCTTGCCCAGCCCCGAAGAGCACGCGCTCGGCGTGCAGGTCTGCCCGGTCAGCCACGTGCCCTCAACGACCATGCAGCGAGCCTGCGTCAGCGTGCGGCACTGGCCCGACGATCCGTCGCAGCACGCGCTGGGGCTTGCGCACCCGACGGAGCATGAGGCGGCGCCGACCCAGTCGTGCTCCTTGGTGTCGCACTCGGACTGCACCACGACCGCGCAGGTCCCCAGAGTCACATCGCAGCACGCCCCCTGAGGCATGCCACACGGGCTGGGCGAGCAGACCGGCGGCGTCGCCCAGACGCACCCCGCGGCGCCCGCCGCGCCGGCCATGCACCGCGCTTGGGTGAGTCGCCGGCACGCCCCGCTCGCGAGGTCGCAGCACACGCCCGTTGCGGCGCAGGTGCCCGGGGAGCATGTCGCGCCCACCGACCAATCGTGCGCGGCCGGTCCGCACGCCGCTTGCAGGGTCAACTGGCAGGTTCCGACGAGCACGTTGCAGCACGCCCCGGGCTGCGCGCAGGGATTCGGTGAGCACGCCGCCGCCCCACCCGCGCCCCAGACGCTCCCGCTCGTGCAGCGCTCCGGCGTGCGCCGCGTGCACGCCAGCGTCGCGGCATCGCAGCACACGCCCGGGACGGCACAGAGATTCGGCGTGCACGACACCGGCATCCAGTCGTGCGCGGCGGGTGGGCACGCCGATTGGGCCGCCACGAAGCAGGTGCCCACGAGGATGTTGCAGCACGCCCCTGTCTGCGAGCACGGACTGGGCGAGCACGCCCCCGCCGGCGCCCACGTGCAGCCCGTGGTGCAGCGCATCCGCGTCGAGCGCCGGCACGTGCCGGCGCCGGTGTCGCAGCAGATTCCCGGGGCGGCGCACTCGCCCGACGAGCAGGCTCCGCCCGCCGACCAATCATGCGCCGCCGTCCCGCACGCGCCCTGCGCGAGCACGGTGCACCCGCCGGTGATGAAGTTGCAGCACGCCCCCTGCAGCGCCGGGCACCCGCTGGTCGCGCACGTCCCTCCCTCCAGCCACGCGAAAGCCGTCGGGTTGCACCCGCTGAGCGGGATGACGCAGCACATCCCCGTGAGGGTGTTGCAGCAGGTGCCGCTGGGCTGGCGGGCGAGGCTCGGGCAGGGACTCGGCGAGCACGAAATGGCCGCCGGCGATGCGAACACGAAGCCCGCCGGGCAGTCGTCGAGCGGGTAGACCACGACGCACATCCCGCTGGTGGCGTTGCAGCACGCCCGCTGCGGCGCGCAGGGATTGCTCGGGGTGCAGGCGCTCTGGGTGGAGATCACACTGCCACTCGGGCAGGGATCGTTGTCGGTGGTCGGGCGATTCGTCCCATCCAGCCACCCCTCGGCGCCGGTGGTGAGCGAGGCCAGCCCGCCACGAGCGCCGCCCGAGTTCGCCTCGTAGGTTGCGGCAAAGCTCTGCACCGGGTGGAACCACAGGCCGAGCGCAAGATCGAAACCCGTCCCGAACCACGCCCCCCCGCCGACCGGGAGATACTGCGGCACGTGCGCGACGATGTCGCTCGCATCGATGTCGAACATCATGTGGCGACGGGGCTGGCCCGAGACGGTGATGTCCTCCGCGACGATCGCGTTGATGTACGAGGTCTCGTACACGCCCTTGATCAGGTCGCCGGGCTGATCGTTGAGCGCAAAGGGGTCGCCGTCGCTCCAAGACGTTCCCGCATCCACGCCGTTGTACGTGTACACGGTCATGAGCGGCGAGCCGAGCGTCTGCGCGTCGAAGTAGAAGATCGCCAGCTCGCCCGGATGGGCCTTTGGGTTCGGCCCACGATCGAGCACGAGCCAGAAGCCGGCGGTCGTGAGCGGATCACCACTCGCCGCGCCGCTCAACTGCACATCGAACACCAGCCGCTTGCCGATCGGCTCAAACCTGGCGTTGATGCGCTCCACCGTTCCCCCCAGATCGCTTCGCGCGTATCCGCCGAGTCCCTTGGTGTACGTGTAGCTGTACGCGACGGTCGCCGCCGCCACCGATAGCGTGCACGCCCCCGTAAAGATGTTGCAGCACGCGCTCGGGGACGGGCAGGGGTTGGGCGTGCAGGACCCTCCGGTCGTCCACGTGTTGTTGGTGCCGCACGAATCCTGGATCTGCAAAGAGCACGCGCCGTTCGTGGAGTCGCAGCAGGTGCCCGCAGGAGGGCATACCACGGTCATGCAGTCAAGGCCGGCGTGCCAGTTGGAGCCCGAAGCGCATCCTGCCTGGGTGGTGCTCGTGCACGTCAGACCGATCGGATCGCAGCAGGCGCCCGGCGGCTGCGGGCAGGGATTCGGTGAGCAGGTGCTCGACATCATCCACGTCGAGCTTCCCGTGCAGCGAGAGGCGATGAGCCGCTGGCAGTTCCCTGTCGCCGGGTCGCAGCAGTCGCCGGGCTGCTCGCACGGATTCGGCGTGCACATCCCGCCCGCGGCCCATGTGTGCGTTGCCAGGCCGCAGGTGGATGCAACCTGGATCGAGCACGTCCCCGTGCTCACGTTGCAGCACGTCCCCGGACACACTCCCGCGCTGCACACCGCTCCCAGGGTCCAGACGTTTCCGACCGCGCACGCGGCCTGCGTCGTGTTCGTGCAGGCGTTTCCATTGCAGCACGTGCCCAGCGGCTGCACGCACGTGTTGGGCGTGCACATCCCCGCGAGCGTCCAGGTGCTTCCCGAATCGCAGTCGATCTGCGCCGTTTCGGAGCAGGCCCCCGTTGCGATGACGCAGCAGCTTCCCTGCGGCGGCGCCGGGCACGGGTTGGGCGTGCAGGTCGTGGCGACCATCCACGCGTTCCCCGTGGCGCACCCCGGCTGGGTCGTCGTCGTGCAGGCGCCGCTCGCCACGTTGCAGCACGTCAGCGTCCAGGTGTTGCCCTGCGGACAGCCGGCGAGCGTGGTCGTCGTGCAGCCGTTCATGTCGCAGCACTGGCCCTGCGGCTCCGGGCATGGATTCGGAGCGCACGCTCCCGCGCTGAATGTTCCGAACGTGCAGAGGCTCTCCAGGACCAACGTGCAGCCGCCCGAGCCGAGATCGCAGCAGGCTCCCGGCACGCCCACCGTGACGACAAGCGGGGTGACGGTGACGCTCCCCGCATCAACCGTCGCGGCCTGCGGACCCCACGAGCCGTTGTTGAAAAGAAAGTTGCTGAAGACCTGGGCCGAGGCATGGTCGAGCGTGATGTTCAGCGTGCGCCCCGTCGTGTCGCTGATCGTGTATCGGAATCGGTAGATGTCGATGAACTGACCCTGGGCGAAGTACGTGGCTCCCAAGGTGGGATCGATCGAGGCTGTCGCGCCGCCGAGCGGCGTTGCGCCCAGGCCGTAACCGGACCACGTGCCGACGTTGCCCTCGCCCGAGGGGTCCATGTTCGGAACGCCGAGGAGGGCGCTGCCGGAGGCCGAAGCGGTGATGAGGCCGATCTCCTGCTGGGCCGGGTTGTTGCTGAACGTGCCCAGCGAGGTGTTGATCTGGCCGTTGAACGCCGCGTTGATGCCCGCGAGATACGTGTAGGTTCTGGCCAGGCCGCCCGTGCCGACCGCGGCATTGAGCGCGGGAGAGCCGGTGAAGTACGAGCCGTCGGGGTTGCTGATGCGCATCTTGACCAACTGGCCATTGGCATCGGCCTCGTTGAGGATGACGATGTCGAAGTCGAACCCGCCGAGTGCGACGCCGCCGGGCCCGGCGGTCACGCGCGCCTGCACGGCGTAGTTGCCGGTGAGGTTGGAGACCCCGAGCGTCGTCCCCTGCGAGGGCGGCGCCGCGATCACCGTCGAGGCGTCGCCGCTGAGCGCCTCCTCCACGATTCGGAACTCAACGGTCTGTGCGCCCGCCGCCGCCGTGAGGGCGGCCGCGGCGAGCATCGACGACGCCAGACGGGTTTTCATCGGAGCCTCCCGAGTGGCAGAACCGCGTCCATTCGGCCGGAAGAACGCCGCGGTTTCCGGGCCGCAAGTTGAACCCTCGCAGAATACCGCGCAACTACTTGCCCCGCTTGTTCTTCCCGCGGAAATCCTGCTTGCCCTGGTCGCGCTGCTTGGAGCGCATCGCCCGCCGCTTCGAGCCCGTGAGCCGGTTGTGGTGGAAGAACTCGTCGTACCCCGCGTTCGCCTTGGCCGGGGTGCGGTCCTTGGGCTTCTTGCCGTCGGGACCGGCCTTGCCGGCGTGCTTGCCCTTGCCCTGATCGCGCGCTCGCGGATCGGCCACGATCAGGTCCATCCGCCGCAGCGCCAGATCGATCGCCGCGATCGTCACGTCCACGCGATCCCCCACGCTGAACGACCGCCCGGTCCCCTGGTTCACCAGCGCGCCCGTGCGCTGATCAACGCTCCAGCGCCCGCCCCGCTGCCCGCCCCCGGATGGAAGGTCGGCGGTCTTGATGAGCCCCTCGGCGAGATACTTCTCGATCTGGATGAACACGCCCGCGCCGGTCACGCCCGTCACCAACCCGGGGAACGTCTCGCCGAGGTGGTTCGTCAGCAGTTGCAGCACCAGGAACCCGCGCAGGCTCTGCTCCGCGCCCTCGGCCCGGTTCTCCATCGCCGAGCAGTGCCGGCCGATCTCGACGAGGTCTTCCTCGCTCATCACGCCATGCTTCTCGCCGAGCTGCATGAGCACGCGCCCGAGCCGCTTGCGGTCCTTCTCCGACCTGGGCCCCTTCGCCCCGTTGTCCGTCTGCCGGAGGTACGCCGCGAGCGCACGATGCACCGTCAGATCCGCGTACCGCCGGATCGGGCTGGTGAAGTGCGCGTACGCCTCGCTCGCCAGCGCGAAGTGCCCGATGTCCGCCGGCGAATACTCCGCCTTGGTCAGCGTCCGCAGCACCGCGAAGTGCACGGCCCGCGCCGAGGTCGTTCCCGCCGTGGAGTCCAGCAGGTTCTGGAGCTCCTGGCGCGTCGGGTTCTTCGGGATCGCGAACCCCGCGACCCGCGCCATCTGCCGCAGGTCCTGCACATCTCCCGGCGGCGGCTCGGGGTGCACGCGCCGCAGGAGCGGCACGTGCATGTCCGCGAACAGGCGCGCCAGCACCTCGTTCGCCTCGACCATGAACATCTCGATGAGCGTGTGCGTGAACGAGTCGTCCTCGGGCTCGGCGTCGATCACGTGCCCCGCATCGTCGAAGATCAGGTTCACCTCGGGCAGGTCCAGATGGATCATCCCCGCCGCGCGACGCCTCGCCCGGATCACCTTCGCCAGCGAGTCCATCGACCGCAGCGTCTTGATCAACTGGTCGGTGTACTTCGGCTCCGTCCTGGCGTGCTTGCGGGCCTCGCGCAGGTCGCCGTCGATCAGCGCCTGGGCCTCCAGATAGGTCAGCCGCTTGGCCGACTTGATCAGCGTCGCCCCGACCTTCTCCGAGAGCATGTTCCCATCCGCGTCGTAGTGCATGAACGCGCTCTTGCAGAACCGCGCCACGCCCTCCGACAGCGAGCAGATCCCGTTGCTCAGCACCTCCGGCAGCATCGGGATCACCATCCGCGGCAGGTAGCAGCTGTTGCCGCGCTCCCGCGCCTCCACATCCAGCGGCGTCCCCGGCGGGATGAAGTGCGCCACATCCGCGATGTGCACGCCGAGATACCACCCGCCGTCGGGCGCCGGCGCGATCGAGATCGCATCGTCGTAGTCCTTCGAGTCGCTCGGGTCGATCGTGATGATGAACTGGTCGCGCATGTCGATGCGGTCGGTCCATCCGTTTCGATCGCCCTCGCGGAGATCGACCTCGTACTTGGCCGCCGCGGCCCGCGCCTGATCGACGCACTCCCTTGAGAACTCTCCCGGCAGCCCGAACGCCTCGATGACCGCCTGGGTCTCGACGTCCGGCAGCCCGGCCTCGCCGAGCACCTTGGTGATCACGCCCTCGCCCAGCTCGTTACCCTGCGGATAGCTCGTGATCTCGATGACGACCTTGTCGCCCTCCTTCGCGTTCTTGACGGCCGGGTCCTTCACGACGATCGGCTGCGTGAGCTCCTTGCCGTCGGGAAGAACAACCCACAGGCCCCCGCGTTTCTTCAGCTCGCCGGTGAAACCGGCCCGCTTGCGCTCCAGCACCTCGACGACCTCGCCCGTCACGTCCGGCGATCCGTTGCGCATCGATCGATAGACGCGCACCCGCACAACGTCGCCCGTGAGCGCATCGAGCATCGAGTCCGGCGGGATGAACACATCCCCCTCGCGAAACGCGGCCTCCGGGATCACGAACCCGAACCCGCGCTGGTTCTTGCGGAGCGTGCCGGTGATCTCGTCGCCCATCGCGGGCAGCTTGATGTTCCCCGACCCATCCCGCGTCAGCACGCCCCTGCCCACGAGGGCCTCCACCGCCGCCTCGAACTCGGGCATGTCCTCCGAGTCGATCGCCAGATCGCTCGCGAGGGCCCGGACCGCGCCGGGCACGTAGCGCTCGTGCTTCAAGTGCTCAACGAGACGCCGCTCAAACTTCAATGACATTCAAATCTCTCTGTAGAAAAAGGAGAAGAAAAACGAAGGGATTCGCCGGCCCATCAACGGACCGTCCGCCGGAAAAAATCCCCGGCGAGGGGTGGTTTCCAACAAGGATATCTGAGTTACCCCCGAACGTGCCGAATCATCGGCCGAATCCCCTTCGGACTCAAGTGTAGCACAGCCGAGGCGGATTCGCTCGATCCGTGCAGGTGGGGCCTCATTTCACGGCGAATCCGCCGATCGCAGCCGAAACCGTGGGGCGACGAACCTGAACGGCTTCGGATGCAGCGGAAGCGTGGCGCCCGGGTTGAAGTTGTCGAACGAGGCCTCGGAGATCACCCGAACCTCGTACCGATCGTCCACAATCCTTTGCACGGCGCGACGAACAGCCGGATCCCGCCTCTCCCGCTCCACGAGCGAGGGCAGCTTGTACACCACGATTGGCGCTGCCCCGAAATGCCGCAGCAGATAGGGCATCAGGTTCAGGTCGAATCCCAGCGTGCCATTCTCCGCGCCCAGCCCCGCACCGGGCCCGTCCAGCCCCTGCACGTCGCGCAGGTCCAGCACCGCGATTGCCTCCGCCGGAGGCCACCGGTTGTTCTCGACTTCGTCGGCACTTCGAGGGCGGGAGAGCCACGTTTCCGCGTAGAGCGCATGCCCCGCCCCATCGCTGGTGATCGACTGACCCGTATCGAACGGCCCCTGGAGATCGAACACTCCCTGCGCGTACCCCTGCTTGTAAGCACTCCGATCGCTCGCGCACGCCGCGAAGCAGAGTGAAAGACACGCGAGGGTGACACCTCGACTCGCTACCAAGCTCACACCATCCCCGCATATCCCCGCACCGTCTCCCGAAAGCCCTTCGGCTCCAGCCCAAGGTCCACCCGCGCCTTGGTCGGGTCCGCCACCGTGTCGTCGGTCGCCATGAGCGCCTGCCCCTCGTCGAACGGCAGCAGGCTCCCCAGCCCGATCCTGTCGGCCACCCGCGCCAGCGTCGCGGCGTGGTTCCCCGGCACGTACCACACGCCCAGCCCCTTCTTCGTCCCGGGGATCGTGTCGCGGATGAACTCCACCATCTCGCGCCAGTCCAGCCGCTCCGAGCCCACGAGGTTGTAGATCTCCCCGATCGCCCCCGGTGTCTCGATCGCCTGCGCGAACGCGAACGCCACATCCTCCACCGCCACCGGCTGGGCCATCGCCGGCTCGTACGTCACGGCGCCCATCACCACGCGATGGTCCACCCTCGCCCGCGCAAAGTACGGGATGAACAGATACGGCGGCGCCTCGCCCGAGGCCAGCTCCGCCATGGTCTGCATGAACTCGCCGTCCGGCCCGTGGATGATCCCCGGGCGGAAGATCGTCCAGTCCAACTCCGTCCGCCGCACGATCTGCTCCGCCTCCCACTTGGTCTTCTGATACCGGCTCTTCCCCTCGGGCCCGACCGTGAGCGCCGACATGTGAAGATACCGCCGCACGCCCGCGCGAGCGCACGCATCCACGATCGCCTTGGTCGCCCGGACGTGCATCCGCTCGAAGGTCTGCGGCAGATCGGCGGCCTCGCCGCGAACCTCGCGGATGATCCCCACCAGGTGGATCACCGCATCGCACCCGCGAACCAGCGCATCCAGGGCCTGCCCGTCGCACACATCGCCGACCACCGTCGCCAGCCCCTCGGGCGGCCGCGCCCCGAACACCCCGCGGGCCCTCTCCGCATCGCGGATGAGCCCCCGGACCAGGTATCCGCGCCCCAACAACTCTCGCACGACATGCCTGCCGACAAAGCCGGTGCAGCCGGTGACGGCAACCGTGCGGGGCGAGCGGGAAGACGCGGCCGAGTTCGTTTGAGTGGCGTTCACGGGAGTCGAAGCGTACACGGCCATGCCGTCCCACGCCTCGCCGATCGGTGCCGTCTTGCCGACCCGGTCGCCGATACCATCAGACGATGCTCGAGACGCTTGCCCAATACGGGTCTTCGGGTGGAAGCGGCGGCTGGATCAACGCCGGCACCATCAAGGTGCTGTTCTGGGCGCTCTTCTTTGCGCTGGCGGGCATCGCGACGGTCGTGCGAAAGGCCAAGGAAGCCCGCGCCAAGCGCGACACCGAGCTCCGCCGCCAGATGCGCGACGAGCAGGTCCTCCGCACCGGCCGACCCGATGCGCCTCCCGCCCTGCCCAACGTCGCCTCCCCCACCATGCGGCCGTCCACCGCCGAAGACGCCCGCAGGAAGCTCCAGGAACTCGCCGAGCGCCGCCGGCGCGAGCTCGCCGAGATGATGCGCCGCGCCCAGCAGGGCAAGGCGGCGACGGGCGGATCCATGCTCGCCCCTCCCACGCCTCCCCAGGCTCGCCCGCTTCCCCGGCCGATGCCCCAGCGCCCGGCCCCGCCCACCATGCGCCCGGCGCCCATCTCGCAGGCCCAGCGCAACGTCATCACCCCGCCCCGCACCTTCGCCGAGGAAAACCTCCGCCGCAAGCAGCAGGCCGAGACCAAGCGCCGCGCCGAGCGCGAGGCCGATGCGCGGCGCCAGGTGCTCGAAGAGCAGAAGACTCTCCGCGACGCCGCCGACCGAAGCGCCCGCGAGACCGCGCCGGCCTCCACGCCCAACGCCTATCAATCCGCCCCCGTCGCAAAGGCCGCCGCAACGGCGGCGCGCCAGGCCGTCGTCGGCGCCGCCCTCAGCCGCGTCGGCGGCTCGACATCCGCCGCGGAGTGGCGCAGGGCGATCGTCCTCTCGGAGATCCTCCACGCGCCCGTGGCCCTTCGGCCCGCGGACGAGCACGCGATGTGATGCTCATTTCGTCTGCTCGAACGATCTGAGGATGAGCGTCGAGGTGTTGTCGCGGATCCTGGCCCCCATCACCCGCGTCTCCTCGTGATCGCGCTGGATCACGGTCCCGATTCCATCCACCAGCCACGTCTCGGTGGTGTCCACCGTCTTCGCCGCCGAGAGCTCCGCGGTCAGCGTCGCCGTGATCCGGTGCGCCGTGTAGTCGCCCGCCCCGGTGTGCACCACCTCGTCGCCCTCGAACACGATCTCGTTCTTCGCCGGTCCGTGCGCCTTGATCTTCGTCCGGTCGCCCAGCGGGTGCACCACCATCTTCACGTCCTGCCGGTAGATGGCGTCGTTCACCGCCTTCGGCGGGAGCTTGTCGGGGATCAGCACCAGCGGCGGCGTGTACACCACCTCCACCTTGTCCACGCGGTCGATCTCCTCCATCTCCGCGATGGACCCGTTCTGGTCGATCGTCATGTGCACCTCGCGCTCCGCCGGCGCGCTCGTGTCGCCCGCGTAGTAGCGCACCCACCACTTCTGCCCGGCGCAGTGGCACGTCGGCACCGCCTCCTGCACGGCGATCAGCGGCGTCGACTTGTCCGTCTCGTACGTCAGCGTCTGCGGCGTGTGCGCTGCGAACTTTTCCGCCATGAGCGGCGCCGCCGGAGCCGGCGACGGCACGCCGCGCGCTCCCGCGCTCGCGGCGGGCGGATTCACGGCCTTCGCCCCCACGTTGCGCGCCGGAGGCTTGAACGGCGCCTCGCCGATCTTCGGCGCCGGCTTCAGCGGCTCCGTCTTCGTCTGCCCCTCGCACCCGAAATGGATCGCCAGCGAGCCCCCAATGAACACCACCGCAAGCACGCGAATCGAGGCCATGATCATCGACCCCTTGTTTCGGGGATATACGCGGCTGGTCATTAGGTGTTCCCGTCTGGGCCGATAAACTGTCTGTTCATGATTCGTTGGTTCACGTCGCATCATCGACGGGCCTTTCTATTCGCCGCTTTCGGCGGCGCTATCGCATGCCTTGCCCTCGGAGGATGTTTTTCGACCAACGAGCGGGCCGAGATGGCCAAGAACGAGAGTATCTTGGCTCCGTTCTTCAAGCAGATGTCCCCCGCCGACGCCGCGGCCTGGGCAGCCGACCCCTACGACGCCGACAAGCGCGCCCGCGGCATGAACATCCTTGCCAACGCCCCCTTCGGCGGAGCCGACGTCTACGTCAATATGTACCGCGAGCGCCTCAAGGATGACAACGCCCCGGTTCGGGCGATCGCCTGCCGGGCCCTCGCCCTGCACGGAGGCTCCGAGGACGTCCCGCGGATCGTCCCCCTGACCCGGTCCGATGCGGTGCTCGTCCGCCTGGAGGCCACGCGGGCCCTCCAGCGCCTGCACAACCCGGTCGCCGTCCCCGCGCTGGTCGATCGCCTGAACATCGACAAGGAGCCGGAGGCCGACATCCGCGCCGAGGCCGCGAGCGCCCTTGGCCAATACGCCGACAGCTCCGCCTTCCAGGCGCTCATCGCCGCCCTCGCCGACCCCAGCCTGCTGGTGAACAAGAACGCCCACGACTCGCTCCGCACGCTCACCGGGAACGACGACCTGCCGGCGGATCGCAAGGCGTGGGTCACCTGGTCCAAGTCGAACAGCCAGCACTTCGCCGGCCAGCGACCCTACATCTACCCGGTCTTCTGGCGCGAGAAGCGCTGGCTCGACTACGTCCCCTTCATGCCGGCCGTCCCGAACGAGACCGCCTCCACCCCCGTGGGCTTCTCCCTCGAAGAGTCCGGCCGCTCCGAGGCCGCCGCCACCCCCCCAACCCCCCCCACTCCCAAGAAGGGCGGCTGAGCGTCCGAGAACCCGAACCCGGGCCCGCCCCTCCAACCCCCCAACGCCCCCGCCCCGTTCACCCGCCGCCGCGGCGCGCCGATGACTCTCTACCGTGCGCGCCCTTCGCATCGACAACGGAACCATGAAGCTCTCCGCCGAGCTTCCCGAGCCCGCCTGCCCGCCGGGCGAGGCCATCATCAGGCCCACGCGCCTGCTGATCTCTCCCGCCGACCTGTGCGCCGCCGGGCTCATTTCCGGATCCCCAGAAACCAGGCCCTTCCAGGGCGTCCTCGGCAGCCAGTTCGTCGGCATCATCAAGAAGATCAACCTCCCCGCCGACGCCGGTCCGCTCCTGGCCGCCCGCAAGTCCTGGGTCGGCCGGCGCATCGTCGGATGCCCCACCCACTCCTGCGGCTCGTGCGACCTCTGCCGCCACGGCCTCGCCATCCACTGCCGCGTCCGGCGCGTCATGGGCGTCTTCGAGCGCGACGGCTGCTTCGCCGACGCCTTCGCCGCGCCCCTGCTCAGCCTCTCCCAGGTCGGCGACTCGGTCAACGACGACAAGGCCGTCTTCGCCCACGTGCTCTCGGGCGCGCTGCACGCGGTGAACATGCTCCGCGGCCAGCACGCCTCCTTCATCACCGTGCTCGGAGACGGCGTCCTCGCCCTGCTCACCGCCCAGGCCCTCGCGCGGATGAACAAGACCGTCCGCGTCCTCTCGTCCCACCCCGAGCGCCAGAAGCTCTGCGAGAAGTGGGGCATCAAACACCGCGCCATCGAGGAGCCCGGCCGCCGCCAGGACCAGGACGTCGTCGTCGACTGCACCGGCTCCAGCACGGGCCTGCGACTGGCCCTGCAACTCGTCCGCCCCCGCGGCATCGTCCTGCTCAAGAGCCCGCTCGGCCTCGCGCCCTTCCCGCCGGGCCAGCCCCTCCCCGAGGTCGCCGCCGGCTCCGCATGGAGCACGCCCGTGGACCTCACCCCGGCGATCGTGAACGAAGTCCAGATCGTCGGCTCGCGCGACGGCCCCATCCCCGACGCCCTCCGCATGCTCGGCGAAGATTCCATCGACGTGCTGAGCCTCGTTACGCGCCGGGCCCGCTTCGAGGACGCCGTCGCCGCCATGCAGGCCGCGATGGCTCCGGACGCCCTCGCCGTCACGCTGGAAGTCTGAACTTCCGATCCTCCGGGTCAGCCCGGTTTCTGGTACACTCATTCCATGAGCCAGCAACCGGGACCCGTCGTGGTGGTGCAGCAGGTCGGGCGAACCAACGGTCTCGGCATCGCGGGCTTTATCGTCTCCCTTCTGGGCCTGCTCGGCACCTGCGGCCTGCTCTCGCCCATCGGACTGCTCCTCTCGTTCATCGCCATGTTCAAAGCCCCGCGCGGCTTCGCCATCGCGGGGGTCGTTCTCGGCCTCATCGGCTCGATCTTGGCGATCATCGCGGTGTTCTTCATCGGCCTGGCCACCATCGGCGCGGCCGTCGGCATCGGAACCGCGCTCAAGCCCGCCAAAGCGACCATGGACATGCTGGTCCTGGCGCGGGACGTGCAAGACCAACTCGACAACGGCAACCCGATGCCCCCCGACCTCAAGTCTCTGCCGGGCGTGCGCTCCCACCAACTCCAGGACCCTTGGGGCCACCCCTACCACCTCGTCGCCAAGAAGAACAACGAGTTCCAGATCGCCAGCGACGGCCCCGACGGCAAGGCGGGAACCTCCGACGACATCACCGTCGACAGCACGGACGTGAACCACAGCCAGCCCAACGGCGCGACCACGCCGCGCCCGTCGAATCCCGATTGATTCTTCGCGCGCTCACCACAGCATCCGCACCCGGATGGTCTCCGGGATCGCCTTCAGCCGGTCGCTGATCTGGTCCGCGTTGGTCGGCGCAACGTCCAGCACCACGTATCCGACATCCTCGTTGGTCTTGAGATACTGCCCGGCGATGTTCACGCCCAGCTCCGCCATCACCGTGTTGATCTTGCTCAGCACGCCCGGCACGTTCCGGTGAAAGTGCAGGATGCGGTGGTGCCTGTGCTTGGGCGCCCGCCGCTCCCCCGCGCCGTCCTCCACGGCCCCCACCTCGTCCTGCTCCGGCAGGTCCACCTGCGGCACGTTCACCGCGCCCGTCGTCGAGCCGTTGTTGACAAACCGGATCAGCTTCGTCGCCACATCCTCCGCGATCGCCGCCTGCGCCTCCTCCGTCGAGCCGCCGATGTGCGGCGTCAGAATCACATTCGCCAGCCCCCGGATCTCGCTCGCGAACGCCTCCGCGTTGCTCGAGGGCTCCTTGGGAAACACGTCGAGCGCCGCACCCGCGATCCGCCCGCCCTTGATTCCCGCCGCGAGCGCCGGAATATCCACCACGCTCCCGCGCGCGTTGTTGATCAGGTACGACCCCTCGCGCATCCTCGCGATCTGCCCCGCCGCGATCATCCGCTCGGTCTTCTTGGTCGCCGGCACGTGCAGGGTCACCACATCCGCCTGCGCCAGCAGGTCGTCGAGGGTCTTCACCGGTCGCGCGTTGCCCATCGGCAGCACGCTCGCGATGTCGTAGTACACCACCCGCATCCCCATCGCCTCGGCCAGCACGCTCACCTGCGAGCCGATCCGCCCGTACCCCACGATCCCGAGCGTCCGCCCGCGCACCTCGTGCGCCCCCGTCGCCGACTTGTCCCACCTGCCCTCGTGCAGCTGCGCGCTCTTGTCGGCCAGCCGCCGATGCAGCGCGACGATCTCCGCGATCGTCAGCTCCGCCACCGAGCGCGTGTTGCTGAACGGCGAGTTGAACACCGGCACGCCCGCCAGGCACGCCGCCCTCGTGTCCACCTGGTTCGTGCCGATGCAGAAGCACCCGACGCTCAGCATCCGGTGCCACGCCTTGAACTCCGGCGCACGCACCTGCGACTGCGACCGGATCCCCAGCACGTGCGCATCGCTCGCGATCTCCACGAGCCTCGCCCCCTCGTGCGCCTTGGGAACCCGCTCGACCCTGAATCCCTCCTCCTCGAACAGCTCCGCCGCGCGCGGGTGGATGTTCTCGAGCAGCACGACGCGGATCTTGTCCTTCGGGAATGACGTCTTCGTGGGCATGGGAAAGGCTATTTCGGTGCTTTCGCGGGCGAGGCCGAGTCACCCATCCTGGTTTCCGGCTCGATCGTCACGATGTGTCCGAGAATCAGCCCGATCAGCGCGATCCCCACCAGGATGCGGTACACCCCGAACGCCGTCAGCCCGCGACGGTTCAGGAAACCCACCAGCCACCGCACCGCGATCATCGCCGAGATCGCCGCCACGATGATCCCGACCACCACCGGCCCCGCGCCCAGCGTCGTCACAAACGACGGCTGCCCCGCCTCGTGCGTGTGCTTCCAGTCCTTGAAGAGCTTGAAGAGCGTCGCCGCCAGGAGCGTCGGCATTCCCAGCAGGAACGAGAACTCCGCCGCCGCCGCGGGCCGCAGCCTCGCGAAGTACCCGCCCGTGATCGTCATCATCGACCGGCTC
Source organism: Phycisphaerales bacterium (assembly GCA_035546115.1). Classification (GTDB taxonomy): domain Bacteria; phylum Planctomycetota; class Phycisphaerae; order Phycisphaerales; family UBA1924; genus UBA4658. Next base: position 10,778 of record DASZWV010000398.1, on the reverse strand, counting down.
GTCCCCGGCCACATCGCCAGGATCTGCATCACCCCGATCATCAGCGCCTGCCCCGGCGTGAGATCGTCCACCGTCGAGCCCCGGTCATAGCCCCACTTGGGCGATCCCAGCCTCCCGCTCCGCCTCGCCTCCACGATGACCATGTAGATCCCGCCCGCGATGAACGCCAGCACCACCGGCCCGGGCCGGAACAGCCGCTCCTCGATCATCTTGTTGAAGAGCACCCCCACCACCGCCGCGGGAACAAACGCGATCACGATGTTCACCAGCAGCTTGAACCCCGCGTTGTCCTTGCCCACCAGCCCGCGCGCCATCTGCACGAACCGCGGGAAGTACAGCCCCAGCACCGCCAGGATCGCGCCCCCCTGAACCACGATGTTGAACGTGTTCACCGCCGCCGTCGCCTCCGGCGAGGTCTTGAGCTTCAGCAGATCCGCCGTGATCTCGAGATGACCGGTCGAAGAAACCGGCAGGTACTCGGTGATCCCTTCAACGAGCCCAAGGACGACGGCTTGCCAGGTGGTGAGCATGGTGGATGAGCAAGGGCAGGGCGCAGCGAAAAACCCCGACGTCTATCGGGGTTCCATACTCCACGCCTTTACGCCCCGATGTCTTCTTGCCTCACCGCCCAAACCCCATCACCATCTGCTGCCACGCCGAATCAACCTCGCCGGCATGATCCGCCGGGCAGATGAGCTTCACGAACACCATTTCCGCCGGCCCCTGGATGATCGCCCCGCGGAAGGCCGTGTTCGCCTGCTTCGAGCCCGTCATCCCGCCGCTGAAGGTGCCCGTGGCCTTGTAGATCGTCACCCGCAGGCCCCCAGCGGTCTCCTGCTGCACCTCGCCCTCGATCGGCTGCCCGCTGGCGTCGGTCATCTGCTTCTTCCACCGTTCGATATTGCTCGCCACATCCCCGCCCGCGGTCGTGAACGTGCACACCGCGTTCCCCGCCGACGGGACTGTGTAGCTCGCCGCGATCATGCTGCTCGACGGCGTTCCCTTCTTCCAACCCTCCGGGATCGCGAACTTCAACCCGCCCACGACCTGCTCGCTGGCCCCCTGACCCATGATCTGGTTGGCCGCGTTCGCCGCGCGGTCCTGCTGCGCCTGGATCCCCGCCGCCGCGTCCTTCCCGAGCTTCGCCGATTTCCCATAAATGGATGTGGGATTCCCCGACAGGTTGTTGATCCCCTGCCCGGCCGTCGGCGAGGGGGGCGCCGGAGTTCGGTCACACGCACACAGGGACGCCGCCATCGCCGCCATCGCAAGAGTTTTCACTGCGCTGTTCATGCGACAGTTTAGACTTGTACCCAGCCGTCCGCATGAACCTCATCCCCATCCACGACCTCGCCGACCCCCGCCTCGCCCCATACGCGAACATGCGCGACGCCGAACTGGCCCAGCGAGCCGACCCGCGCGACGAGGATGCGCACGGCGGGCTCTTCATCGCCGAGGGTGAGCTCGTCGTCAGACGCCTTCTCAGCAGCCGCTTCGACTTGCACAGCGTGCTCACGACACCCACCCGTCTCGAATCGCTCCGCCCTGATCTCGAATCCAAGGCAGGGAATGCCCCCATCTTCCTCGCGCCGCCAGACCTGCTCAACAGCATCGTCGGCTTCAACATGCACCGCGGCCTGCTCGCCATCGGCCGACGAGGACCGGACCTCTCCCTTGCCGATCTGCTCGCACGTCCCGGCCCTCTGATCGTTCTCGAAGACCTCACCAACCACGACAACCTCGGGGGTATCTTCCGCAACGCGGCCGCGCTCGGCGGTGCGGGGGTCGGGGCGCTGCTCTCGCCGCGCTGCGCCGACCCGCTGTATCGCAAGAGCCTGCGAGTCTCCATGGGGTGCGCTCTGGCGGTGCCCTTCGCCAGAGCCGCGAACTGGCCAAATGATCTCGGCACCCTCGCCGCGGCGGGCTTCGAAGCCTGGGCCCTCACCCCCCACCCCGACGCCGAGCCCCTTCACACAACCCAACCCGAAACTCGCGTGGCGTTGGTCCTCGGCACCGAGGGGGCCGGCCTGACCGACGCCGCCATGGCCGCCTGCCACCGCCGAGTCCGCATCGAGATGAACCGGGTCGACCCGATAGTGGATTCGCTGAACGTCGCCATGGCGGCGGGCATCGCTCTGTCCTGGCTTGCTCATCGTACAAAATCCAAATAAAATCCAGCTTGCCGGGCACCGTCCAGGGCCTCGACGGTACATACTTGTGAGTATCGCGTTGTTCTCAAAGGGTCGCCAAGGGCGATTGTGTACTCTGTGTTCGCGCACGCCTCGTCGGCCGAGGACGGTGCGTCGGAGGTTGTTTATGAATCGAGCGGTGCTGGCGTTGTGCGTGTGCGCGAGTGTTCTTGCCGGGAGCGCGGCCATCGCCGCCCCGAGCGCGGACGATCCGCAGTTGGGCTTCCGCGGCGCCGGCGCAACCCGCGCCGCCCTCGACGCCATGCAGCTCAAGCCCTTCGACCAGAGCCTGTGGTCGAACCTCTCGAACTTCTCCGGTCCCGAGTTCAAGAAGGACGAGCTCAACGGCAAGGTCGTGCTGATCGTCACCTGGGCGAACTTCTATCGCATCTCCTGGGGCGCGATGCGAACCGCCGAGTCGCTCTACGAGAAGTACAAGGACAAGGGCCTGGTCGTCATCGGCGTGCACAACCCCGTCAGCCCCGCGGGCGCGGCCGAGAAGGCCAAGGAGCTCGGCGTCACCTTCACCCTCGCCGAGGACAAGGACGGCAAGTTCCGCGCGGGCCTCAAGGCGGACCAGGACCCCAACGTCTACATCATCGATCGCGCCGGCCAGATGCGCTTCGCCCAGGTCGAGACCTCCTCGATGGACGACGGCGTCGAGTACCTCGTCAAGGAGACCGCCGAGCACGCCGCCGACTACCCGAAGATGCTCGAGAAGCGCCGCGCCGCGGCCGAGGCCGACCGCTGGAAGACCCGCGACTCGACCCGCGGCCTGGTCGTGAACGAGCCCAACGTCACCTTCCCCGAGCCCGACGAGGAAGCCTACAAGAACGCCCGCTGGCCCTACAAGGTCGGCAAGGCCGAGAAGGACGCCATCACCGACAAGACCAAGTACGAGCCGCCCACGATCAAGGACTGGCCCGAGGAGGACTGGGTCCCCTCCGCTCCCAAGCACGCCGGCAGGCTCCTGGTCGTCTACTTCATGGACCCCAAGGAGGTGGAGATGCTCGAGGTCATCCCCACCATGAACCGCCTGTACGACAAGTACCACCGCGACGCCGTCGTCTGCGCCAGCCTCTTCAAGGAGGGCGTCGGCGGCATCGGCAACACCGGCAACACCAACAACTCCGGCGGCGACAGCGACGCCGACAAGCTCAAGCAGCGCAACAAGGAGCTCATGGGCACGCTCCTCAAGACCCACCCCATCAACCACTTCATGAACCCCACCGTCCTCCACGCCGAGAACTTCGACGCCAACGACGAGAACTTCCAGTTCCTCTGGTCCGGCAAGCGCGAGGAGTTCGGCATCTGCTGCATCCTCTCCACCGACATGAAGATCCGCTGGTTCGGCAACGCCCACGACCCCAGCCTCCCCATCGCCATCGAACGCATCGCCGCCGTCGATCCCGCCGTCCTCGCACGCCGCCGCGCCGAGGCCAAGGCCGGCAAGTAGCTCCCCCTCGAACATCCCGCACCGCACGCACGCCCCCGAGATTCCCATGCGACACCTTGCACGCACCGTCTCCGCCTGCCTCGCGCTCTCCATCCTCGGCGGCGCTCCGGTCGCCCTCGCCGACGACGGCGCGATCCACCTCATCAGCCGCGGCCCGCGCCACGACCAGCTCGCCTCCATGACCTACAAGCCCTTCGACTACGCCCTCTGGGGCAAGCTCGACGGGTGGACGACCGGCTCGCCGCTCACCAAGGAGTCCACCGCGGGCAAGCCCGTGCTCATCGTCGTCTGGGCCAGCTGGTACCTCACCTCCCACGCCGGGCTCGTCGAGGCGCAGAAGCTCGCCGACAAGTATCCCGATCTCATCGTCGTCGGCGTGCACCACCCCTCGGGCTTCGAGAAGGCCCAGGAGGTCCTCGCCACCAAGGGCATCAAGTTCGCATCCGCGCACGACCCGAAGAAGGCCGTCTTCGACGCCTTCAAGCTCACCGGCGCCCCCGTCGGCTTCTACATCATCGATCGCGCCGGCAACCTCCGCTTCCCCGACGTGGATAAGTCCTCCCTCGACGCCGCCGTCAAGATCGTCTCCGACGAGTCCGCCGCGGACGCCTCCAAGGCCGAGGCCCGCGCCAAGGAAGCCCAGAAGGAATCCGGCGACGCCCCCATGGGCGGCCCGGACGTCAAGGTCCACGTCAGCCCGGAGGACTACAAGCACGTCAAGTGGCCCGCCGTGAACAACAACGGCCTCTCCGCCAAGAACCTGCAGGGCAAGCCGCTCCCCGCCAAGTTCGGCAAGGAGAAGTGGATCACCCCCGAGCCCAGCCGCGAGGGCAAGATCGTCGTCCTCGACTTCTGGGCCACCTGGTGCGGCCCGTGCAAGGCCGCCATGCCCCACCTCGACGACCTGTACAAGAAGTACCAGAAGGACGTCGTCATCATCGGCATCAGCGATGAGGACGAGACCAAGGTCAAGAACTTCATCAAGCAGGCCCACCACTCCTACCCGCAGGCCGTCGATCCCCGCGCCACCATCAAGTCCTCGCTCGGCGTGCAGGGCATCCCCCACGTGGTCGTGATGTCCACCGACGGCGTCATCCGCTGGCAGGGCAACCCGCATCCCAACGCCGACCAGGCATCCCTCGACGAGACCATCGCCAAGCTCATCGAGATCGACCCGGGCGTCAAGGCCCGCCGTGCAGCGGAGAAGAAGTCCTGAGCGCGCCCGATCCCCTGCTCCACGTCGTCCTCCACGAGCCGGAGATCCCCAACAACACCGGCAACATCGGCCGCACGTGCATCGCCACCGGCTGCGCCCTCCACCTCATCAAGCCCCTCGGCTTCGACACCTCCGAGAAGGCCTGCCGGCGCGCCGGCCTCGACTATTGGCCGCGCCTCAAGCCCGCCGAGCACGACAACTGGTCCGCGTATCTCACCTCCGCGGGCGGCGAACAAGCCCTCGCCGCGCGCATGTGGCTCTTCACCACCAAGACCGCCCGCCCCGCGTGGGACGTCGAGTTCCACCGCGGCGATCACCTGATCTTCGGCAAGGAAACCCGGGGCCTCCCCCAGACAATCCTCGAGGCCCACGCCGACCGCCTCGTCACCCTCCCCATGCTCGTCGGCGAACGATCGCTCAACCTCGCCACCGCCGTGTGCGCCGCCGTCTACGAGGCCATCCGCCAGATGTCCCTCCGGGACGAAATCGCCATCGATTCCACCGGCAGAATTCTCCCCCCGACGCCGCGCGAGCCGAAGCGTTAGACTTGCACGCATGATCGACCGCCGCCCATCCGCCCGAACGACGCTCTGGCTGCTCCTGGGAGCCAGCGCGTCGCTCTGCCTCCTCGGCGTCGTCGGCTGCTCGCGACCGCTGCTCGGCCCGACCGACGAGCGATCTCCCTTCGATCGCTACGACAACGTCCGCGGCCGCTACGCCCCGCAGTACATCGAGAACGAGTACGGCCGGCGCGAGCCAAACCTCCGGGGGCGCCTCGCGCCCAAGGACTGAGTCGCACGCTCGCACGACCCGATAACTCGAACGCGCGTTTCCGGACCTGCACGCCCCCCGCGTCCGCCTCGATCGCACCTCGCACGATCGCGCGCGAAAATGGAATGAAGCGCGCTCCGCGCATCCGATCAAATGCCCGCACACGCCGGTCGATCCGATGCCGCAACGCCGCCCCTCAAATCGTCGCCGTTCTCCCGTCCAGCCCTCCGGCGCCACCCGCGCTCAGATCGTCTGGGTCAGCTTCCTCGCCGCGATGACCATCGCCGGCGGCCTGATGCTCCTGGTCGATGGCCGCCCCTCGCCCCGCAGCGACGGCCTGAGCCTCTCGCCCCTCGCCGCCGCGACCACCATCGGCTCCGACGCCGCCGATCCGCTCACCCAGACCCGCGTCCCGCTCGATCTCGCGAAGTGGCAGGCGATCGTCATCCACCACAGCGGCTCGACCCGCGGCGACGCCGCCTCCATCGAGCGCGAGGAGCGCGACCTGCACGGCGGCTACGGCCACCACTTCATCATCGGCAACGGCAACGGCATGGACGACGGCCAGGTCCACATCGGTTATCGCTGGCTCGATCAGCTCTCCGGCGCCCACGCCTCGGGCCCCAACGCCCAGTTCTACAACGATCACGCCATCTCCATCTGTCTCGTCGGCGACGGCAACCGGCAGGGCTTCACGCCCGGCCAACTTCGCCAGCTCGCCCGCCTGGTCGAGTCCCTCCGCCGCGCCACGGGCCTCCCGGCCGAGCGCGTCCTGCTGCAATCCGACCTGGCCGCCGTGAGCGACCCCGGGAAGCTCTTTCCCGCGGGAATGTTCAACGCCACCAGCCTCACCCGGCGGTAGGCAAACAAACCTTCACCCCGCCCAAACCAACCGACCTTCGTGGCGCAAATCTCGCCCCGAACGGGCGTTGGGGTCGCATCGTGGGATTCCTCGGCTAGTCTTTGGGCATCGGAATGTCCGGCAACCATCCCCAGCCTCCCTGCGGATGGGGTGCCGTAGGTCCGATCCGGGCGTCGGGGTTTGAACTCCGGACGTCCCGGGCGGATACTTCGCTCTCTGGGATGCGCCGGGACGGCCCGAAAGCCTCGGGCCTCTCCCACTCGCCACGATTGGACCGCCCCTTCGGGCTTCCGGCGTGCCCGGGTCGGTCTCGCCAGGGTCGGTGCCGGACGGGGATGGGGGTGGCTACGGGACAGGATTCCCTGCTCCGGGTTGTTTGATCGACGGTCCCGCTTCTTCGCTCTTCGACGGATTGGATCGCAACGAGTGCCACTGGAAATCCTCAAACCCGGCGACATGGTCGAGGGCTACAAGATCCTCAAGGAACTCGGGCGCGGCGCGGCCAGCGTCATCTACGCCGTCCAGGATCCCAGGACCAAGCAGGTCTGGTCCCTCAAGCATGTCGAGAAGGACGACGAGAAGTCCATCCGCTTCCTCGAGCAGGCCGAGCAGGAGTACCACGTCGCGGCCAAGGTCGGCTCCGACAAGGTCCGCAAGATCGAGAAGATCATCAAGAAGAAGGAGAGCCTTCTCGGCGGCGTCAATGACTTGTACCTGGTCATGGATTTCGTCGACGGAGCCAGCTGCGAGCGCAATCCGCCGCAGTACTTCGAGGACGCCCTGTACGTCTTCGAGCAGGTCGCCCAGGGCCTCGCCGACATGCACGCCAAGGGCTTCGTCCACGCGGACATGAAGCCCAACAACATCATCGTCGACGAGAAGCTCAACGCCAGGATCATCGACCTCGGCCAGTCGTGCAAGATCGGCACCGTCAAGCAGCGCATCCAGGGCACCCCCGACTACATCGCCCCGGAGCAGGTGCACCGGCGGGCCATCACGCCCAAGACCGACGTCTACAACCTCGGCGCCTCGCTCTACTGGGTCCTCACCCGCTCGTTCATCCCCACCGCCCTGGCCAAGGCCGACAGCCTCGTCGGCTCCGTGGACGACTCGCTCCTGCAGAGGCCCAAGAAGCCCAGCGAGATCAACCCGCGCGTCCCCGAGCTCATGGACCAGCTCATCATGCAGTGCGTCGAGGTCGATCCCGACAAGCGCCCCACCATGGAGCAGGTCCACGACAAGATCAACTTTGTCCGAAGCAAGCTCCTCGCGGAGCACCGCCTCCGCAAGAGCGGCATGCTGCCCAAGGTCGATCCCTCCTCCGGATCGCGGGCAGGACTGAACCTCAACAACGGGACGGGGAGCGGAACCGCCATCCTCGGCGACTCCAAGACCATCGGCCTGAGCGGCTCCAAGGGCCCCGGCGGATCGACCGGCATCGGCGTGGGCGGCCAGCTCCGCGACGCCAAGCCCCTCACGCCCCCGCCCATCGACCCCGGCCCCGGCATCGCCGACGCCGACAACTGATCCGCGCCCCGATCTCGCACGGAGTGCGCTCGATGATCGCCGGAGCCGCCGCGAGGCGCTGCCGGCAGGCCTCCGGTCGGACCCTTCTCGCCTTCTCGTCCGGAGGGCGAACGACGAATCAACCCGCGGCCGCGCATGCCCTCCATTCTCGAACAAGTCGACCTCCGCGACCCGACGGCCGTGATCGCCGCGCTCGAGGCCGGCGCACACGCCTGTCGCACCACGCCCAACCGCCGCGGCTGCACCGAATGGGTCGAAGTTGACGCCTCGCAAGCCGCAACCCCCGCCGCCACGCTCATCGCGACAGGCGATCTTCACGACAACCCCCTCCATCTCGCCCGTATCGCGCGGGCCGCCGGCCTTCTTCCGGAACATCCCACATCGGACATCCCACTTCCGACATCAGTCTCCCATCTCACCCTCCACGAACTCATCCACGGCGACCGCCTCATCAACGGCCTCGACTATTCCTACCGCGTCCTCGTCCGCGCCGCCGTCATGAAGGCCGCGTACCCCGAGCGCATCCACATCCTCCTCGCCAACCACGAGATCGCCCAGCTCGCCGGCATCGCCGTCGCGAAAGAAGGCGTCCGCTGCAACGAGGCCTTCGACGACGGCGTGCACGCGGCCTTCGCATCGCATGGTGGGTCCGCCGAACAGGTCCTCCAGGCCGTCAACACCTTCCTCGCCGCGCTCCCCCTCGCCGTGCGCTTCCATTGCGACGCGATCGAGGGCGACATCCTCTGCGCCCACTCCCTCCCCGCGCCGGAAATGATGGACCGCGGCGACGGCAACGACGGCTTCGACCTCACCGCCCTCGACCGCGACCTCACGCCCGAAGATTTCACCAGCCGCACCGGCGCGGCCAGAGCCATGAGCTGGGGCCGCGCCCACACGCCCGAGCACATCGAGCGCCTCGCCAAGGCCTGGAACGTCCGCCTGTTCATCCTCGGCCATGAAAAGGCGGATGAGGGCTGCACGGTCATCTCCCCGAGGGCCGTCGTCCTCAACAGCGACCACGACCGCGGGGTGTACTCGCGGCTTGATCTCACCCAGGCGGCGTCCGCGAACGACGTCGCGGAAGCGTGCATCCCGCTCTCCGAGTAGGCCACTCTCCCACATCGGAAACCCGAGTTCTCCGCGGTTTCCTGGCCGGGTGCGGTCCCGTCCTGCGCCTCAAGTGCGGAGAACCCATCATGATCGCCCGATTCCATTCCCTCCCCGCATGGCTGGCGGGCCTCGGACTCTCCGTCCTGCCGGCCCTCTCCCCCGCCGCCCTCGCCCAGTGCGAATCCACGCCCACCGGCGTCCCGCTCATTCCCAGCCTACCGATCTCCGGCGGCCGCTTCGGCTCCTCCATCGGCCTCTCCGGCGACACCATCATCGTCGGTGCGGACAACCCATACCAGAGCCCGAGCCATGTCTTCATCTTCGCCAAGTCCGGCGGCTTCTGGACCCAGCAGGCCTCGTTCTCCAGCATCGCCACCGCGCTCCCCTACTACGGCAAGGGCGTGGCCATCCTTGGCGACCTCGCCCTCATCGGCCATGCCGACAACCGCACCGTCTACGCGACCGTTCGCACCGGCACGACCTGGTCCTCCCAGCAGGCGATCCCGTACACCGAGTCGCCCGCCTACGCCCTCGGCTCGTGCATCGCCATGACCACCATCGGCACGCGCACCGTGGCCATCGCCGGCGCACCGGAATACAACGGCGCGTACGGATCCCAGGGCGCGGCCATCGTGTTCACCATCAACCCGCTCGCCCCCGGCGCGGCCTGGGGCGAGGCGGGTTTCCTCACCGCCTCCGACGCCGCCTTCCAGGACATCTTCGGAGCCAGCGTCGCCATCTCCGGCTCCAGCGCCATCATCGGCGCTCCCCTGAGCGATAGCGCAGCCGGCGGCGCTACCGGATCGGCGTACGTCTTCACCGGAAACGGCTTCGGCTCGGGATGGACCCAGCAGGTCAAGCTCGTCGCCTCCGACGCGCAGGCCTTCGACCATTTCGGCTCCTCGGTCGCCATCTCCGGCGACACCGCCGCGGTCGGCGCGCCGAACCGCGCCCCGGGCTCGATTAGGGGCAGCGGCGCGGTCTACATCTTCACCCGCACGGGCGGGACCTGGTCGCAGTTCGCGCGCATCGACCCCGGCCAGACCGACGGCAACTTCGGTGCCAGCGTCGCGCTCCAGAACGATCGCCTCGTGATCGGCTCCCCCCTCGGGTCGCTCCCGAGCGACCCCTCCGACACCGGCTACATCGCCCTCTACGAGCGACCCGCCGGCTCCGGCATCGCCGGCGCATGGACGCTCACCAGCCGCTTCGTCCCACCCGTAGCCGTGAGCGGCGACTCCGTCGGCGCGGCCGTCGTCCTCGGCGGCACGCGCATAGCCCTCGGCGCGCCCACCGACGACTACAACAACCAGATCGACGCCGGCTCCATCTCCGTCGTCGACATCGCTCGCCCCTGCCCAGCCGACTTCGACTGCTCCGGCTCCCTCGCCGTCGCCGACATCTTCGCCTTCCTCAACACCTGGTTCTCCGGCTCCGCCACGGCGGACTTCGACGGCATGAACGGCCTGCAGGTCGCCGACATCTTCGCGTTCCTGAACGCGTGGTTTGCCGGCTGCTGAACAACGTCCCGGGGATCGGGCCCATGGGCCGGAACTCCCACCGAGCACGCGGCACAAGCATTCCACATTCAGGACCCATAGCACTTCAATCCACGCGCGCTCACCCGCCTCCACCCCGCCCCCCCCA
>DASZWV010000397.1:0-17248 GCA_035546115.1 Phycisphaerales bacterium | reverse complement strand
GTTGTACCAGGCATTCTGCCAGTTCGCCAAATCGAACAACGATCCCGAAGTACAACGGCGATGGATCGAGCGGGAGGCGTCACGGCTGGGGATGAGCGTCCATCGGGCGATGAGGATCATCAACCAAGGTAACGGCGAGTGGATGAGTCCGAACTCGCGATGGTGGCGGGGCGTGTCTGTTTAGGCGTCAGTCGCGGTCATCGCCACAGCGAAGAACCAGCCCCCGTATGGACTTGGCTGGGCGAGATCTCAGCGGCCACAACGGTCGCGAATGCGTCGAAGGAGCTATCCGCTTTCTATCCGATTCTGAGCAAGTTTGGGCTGGTTCTGAGTGGTCAGACCCCAATCCCAGACTACCAAGGCTGATTCGGCGCGATTAGCAAACCGTCGCCTTCAGCCTCTCGGCCACCTCTCCGGCGATGGGTCCGCAAGCATAGCGGGCCGGGAGCGCGACGGGTAATTCGCCTCCTCCAAAGCGCAGCGCGCGGTTCGAACCCGAGCCGGCGAGAGTACGGCTCGGGTTCGAACCTGCGCGGGAAGAGGTTGGTCGTGCGATTCAGGCGCGATCCGTGCCCGGGTCCGGGTGCTCATCACCCTGGTCGCCGGCCTGCCCGTGATCGGTCCCGTGCTTGGCGTCGAGCAGCTTGCGCAGATACTGGTTCTCGCGCCGCGTCGCCTCCAGATCGAACACCAGGTACTTGATGCTCAGGCGAAGATAGTCCAAGGAGTCCTGCAGTTCCGTCACCGTCTTCTTCATGCGCGCGTGCCGATCGCGGGTATCGTCCGCGATCTGCCGGAGTTGCTCGCGCGCCGGTGAGGGAAGCGTGTCGAGCTGCTGCATCAGATCAGCGAGCCGTGCCTGAAAATCCTGCTCGTTCATGGAATCGCTCCGGCGGGTCAGGGAAGTTTGGGCACGACCCGACGGAATGGCGACGAGGCCACACCACGAGGCGAGTGCCGTGACACGTCCATGACGGAACAACGCCCGTTCCGGGGGCCCGCCAGTGGCTCTCCGTCGCCGTGCCAGAGCCCCGCCGCGGCCGATCGCCGAGAACACCTCTCCCGCTCCGCAGCAAATGCCGTTCTTATCGCGCCCCGGACGCCCGTGGCGATCCGCGTTGACTCTGACGCGCGTGCGGGATGTTGCCGGTTCTCAACGCATCGTGTCGCTGCGACGCAACGCCTGCTGCGCAAACGCGGGGGCCTGCTTGACGATCGCGGCCGCGCCGTTCGGGTCCGCCTTGCGGGCCTCGGCCAGGGTCTTACGAAGATGCCCGTCCCGCGAGATCACGAACGACTCGAAAAACTTCTCGAGCTCGTGCCGATTGAAACGACTGAGCGGGTCGGAGAGCCCCGACTGCATCGCGGCCCAATCCAGCAGCGATCCGCCGGTGGGCTGGAAGCGGAAGAGATTGATCGTCGCTCTGAGACGGTCCAGCGGCGTGGCGAAAGGATCGGTCGCCGCGTCGGGCAGCTTCGCCATCTGGGCGCGGATATCGGCCGCGCCGGGCGCACCCATCAGACGAGCCGCAAAGTCCTCTTCCTTCGATTTCGCGGCGTGCGAAGCGCCGTTGCTCGCCGGAACCGGCGCGCCCTCCGGCGCGAACGAGAGCGAGCCCGCATCCTCCGCCGGGACCAGGCTCGCGAACGCCGTGGAGATGGTCTTCAGGCCGGCGCGATCAAACCGGATGCCCAGCAACTGGCACGGCTTGCCGTCCTGCGTCGTGCGCGTGGCGGTATTGATCACGCCCGAGCCCCATTCGGGCTTGCCCGTGTGGACAACGCGATCCCCGACATTCCACAACTTCATGGTCTGTATCACGCTTGCGCGCTCTCTGCTCGCCCGAGGCGAATGCAACCACACCCCACGACCCCGAGCCCCAGCCGCCGGCCTGTTTTCATACCCCACCAGCCTCGCGGCCTCATCGGCAAAGTGTAGCAGATTTGTTCGGGAAGCGGAAGAGCCTGGGGGCAACTTGTCACTTCACCTACGATCCAGCCGCCCTACGGGTTCCCCCTCGTCCATTGCCCCAGGCCGCCCATCAGCCTAGCATTTCGGCTCTCATAGCGGTTTTTCGGCCGCGGCGAGGCCCCAGGAGCATCCGGACCCATGATCGAAGCGCTCAAGAGCGAGGAGATTGTCAACCGCATCGGCGGGCGGTTCAAGCTGTGCACGCTGATCCAGCGCCGGCTGGTCCAACTCATGGACGGCGCCCGCCCGCTGGTGGACCGCAACGGCCGCTCCGACCTCGAACTCGCCATCGAGGAGATCGTCCAGGGCAAGATCGCCTTCGAGTTCGACCCGACCGGCGATGTCGACGTCGCCAAGGTGCTGGGCGAGGTGGAAACGAATCGCCTGAAGGAACTCGTCGCCAACGAGTGATGTCCGCGGCACGGGCAGGTCCGTGAGCAACCAAACCTCCAATCCGTTCAACGGTGTCCCGATCCTGGTCGGCGTCACCGGCGGTATCGCCGCGTACAAGACCTGCCACCTCGTCTCTCGCCTGGCCCAGTCCGGCGCGGCGGTCACCGTCGCGATGACCCAGGACGCCGCGAAGTTCGTCACCCCGCTCACCTTCCAGGCCCTCTCCGGCCGCCCCGTCTACACCTCCACCTGGGACCACATCGAGTCCAGCGATCCGCAGCACGTCAGCCTCGCCCGCGCCTGCCGCGCGGCCATCGTCGCCCCGTGCACCATGAACTGCATGGCGAAGCTCGCGATGGGCCTCACCGACGACATCGTCACGCTCATCCTCAGCGCGATCGACCGCGCCAAGACGCCCGTCCTGCTCGCCCCCGCGATGAACGCGCAGATGTGGGCCCAGCCAAGCACGCAGCGCAACCTGAAGACCCTGCTCGCCGATGGCTACAAGACCATCGGCCCCGCCGAGGGCTGGCAGGCCTGCCGCACCTCCGGCCCCGGACGCATGTCCGAGCCCGAGGATCTGTTCGAGGCCATCAGGACCGCCCTCAACGCGACGTGAGACGTCCCTGCCGACCCCAATCGCGCTGAGCCGGCGTCGCGCAGCGGCATGCCCAACAACCCGAGCACGGGCCATCCCGCCGCGGCGCCCGGTGCTGGTGCTCAAATGCCCGATGCTTCATCGCGCCCGCGGGATTCTGCCGTCGCGGCGTGGGCGTGGACATCCAGACCGGCCGCGCCTCCGCTCATTTTTCGCTGCCGAGTTGCTTCGCGAGTTCCTGGCGCGTGGCGATCGGAACGTACCCGATCTCCAGTCCTTTCGGGGGCTGCACGATCTGGGCGGGATCGAGCTCGGCGAGCCTGCCGACCCTCGGCGGCGCCAGGTAATCGCGGTCCTTCGTCCATGAGCGGTGCAGCTTCTCGACCCGTGCCTGCATGCGCTCCCGTTCCTCGGCGGTGAGATCGGCGTTCTGCAGCGCGGGCTGGTCCGCGAATCGATACCAATAGTACGTGACGACGCTCCCATCGCCGAGCCGCGCCTGGAACGGTCCCGCGGCCGGTCCCGGTTTCTTCCACGCGCTCGCCGCGCCGGTCGGGGTGTCGTACGGCCTGGGCGTCTCTTCGCGCGGTCGGTCGAACCGGATGTCCTTCAGCGCGGCGTCGTCGGGAACATCCCCGGGCGGGCAGGCGACCCAGTCGTCCTTTCCTTGTTCGCTGCGCAGGCGGTAGTACTCCGGGAGGACCACCATGTCCCCATCTGGCGAGCTCGATCGCTTCACGAGCTTGTCGTTCCACGTGTAGCCGTACGTGTCGGGGTCTGGGACAACCGGCGTTGCGAAGGACTTCCATGCCAGCGGCGGCTTGTTCCCTTTCGGCGCGCCCTCCGCGGAGATCCTCCAGGTGGAGCCGCCCCCGGCTCGGAAGTGCTGCACGAACTCGCCGGCGGGATTGATCTCGCCGCTCGCCGGCTCCCCGCCGTCGAACCAGGCCTTCACGCCGTCCCACAGCGCGGCCCTCGTGTAGCAGGTCAGGCGGTGCAGCACGATCGTCTTGCCGTCGCCGTCGATGGGAAATCGCGTCGGCGCGATGCGCGCGAACGACCCGCCCCCGGCATCGGATCCGATCGCGGCCGGCACGTACTGCGTCTCCATCTGGAAGGGCTTGTTCGGCGCCGACGGGCGTGAATCCAGAAGCAGGCCCGCGTACTTCGAATCCACGACGGCCGAGTGCGACCAGAAATACGGCGTGAAGAAGCAGACGGGGCCCTTGAAGTTCCGCGTGTTCAGGAAGAGCGTCCAGCAGTTATCGCCGGTCGGGATCGGCTTGCCCGCGGTTGTCGCGCTGGGTGAAGTGAGCGGAAGCGGAAGATAGCCATACCCGAATAGCTCGCCGCACGTCCCCTGCTTGAGGTCCAGGCCGTCGATCGGGAAGAGCAGCCACGGGCTCAGCTGCGCCACGCCGTACAGGCCGCGCGGATTCTCCCACGTCCCCGCCCCGTGCGCCGGCCCGTTGGCGATCTCCTTGAAGTTCACCGCCACGCCGCCCATGATGAACTTGGGCGTCTCGGTCGGAAACCGCGTGTCGCGCCACCAGCCAAGCCCGCCCTCGATGTCGGAGTACAGGTCCTTCGGCGGCGCGCCCTCATACTGCGCGTGCATCCACGTCCCGACAAGCCCCGTCTGGAACCGGTGCCCGGGGTAGTGCTCCAGAAGCGGCCACGCGGCCGAGTAGAGCGAGAACCCGGCGTTGTACTTCTCGGGCACCTTCTCGGTGGGCACGAGGAGGTATCCATCCATCTCGCCGCTTCGAGCCGCGCTCGGCCCATCGCCCGCATGCGCGGCCGATTGCTTCCGCCCCTCGGGCCGGTCCGGCTGCCCGGGATCACTCGACCGCCCGGAGCGCCCACCGCCCTCCAGCAGACCCTTCATCGCCTTGCCCAGCGCATCCCCGATAAGGAAGTAGGTCTCGGCGTTCCCGTACTCGTGGTAGCCCTGGCCTGGGTTCGGAGATTCCTCCGGCTTGCGCACGAAATCGTGCGTGGGAACGAACACGACGTTGCCCGCGAACTCCGGATGCGCGGCGGCCGCGGCCTGCGCTTTCCGCAGCACATCCCACTCACCCGGCGCCTTCACCCAGGGCCCCGTGAGCTCACCAACCACGACGGGAAGGTTCGGAGCCCCAAGGTCCTTGCGAACGTCCTTGATGAGGTTGACGAGGTTGTTCTCGTACTCGGGCACCGCGTGCTTGGGATCGCAGCCGTCGTTCCAGCCCTGGTACCACACGAAGCCAGCGAGTTCATGGCCCACTGATCTGGACGCCGGGAACTCCTTCTTGAAGTTCGCCAGGGCTTCGCGGATCTGCCGGATCATCAGGGTGTAGTACGGTCCGGTGGCCCCTCCCGAGGAGGGCGGGCGGAAATCCACGTAGAGGCTCTTGCCCCCCCACGCCGTCTTGATGAGCAGCACCTCGTTGTCGAGGGCATCGCCCATCACGTTCCCGAACTGAAGCTCCGGCCCAAAGTGATGCCGGTCCCGGTGCGGCGTGAATCCGATGCCGAGTGGCCCGGCCTGCAGCGGCCGACCCTCGGGCTGATATCGCACCCAGACGTCGTCGCGGACCCGCCACGTCCCCGTGTCGTCCTTCAGGTGCTTGAAGAGATCCCTCCTTGCCGGGTCTCTCATCAGCGATTCCAGCGTGCCCTTGCCCTCGTTGTAGTCCTTCCCGGCCAGATCCACCACGCCCTGGCCCTCCATGTTCGACTGGCCGGCGAGGATGAACACCTTGACCGGCTTGGGCTCGACCGGTCCCGCCAGCGCACCGCGTCCCGGAACACACGCGAGGATCAAGGACGCCAAGAATCCGATTCGCTGTCGCATCGCGATGGGCCTTCTCTTGTTGTGACCACGATTCGGCGGATCGACGCGCCCAGAGTCTACCCGGCCTCCGGCCACGGGCGGGGCGCGCGGCAGAGCGCCGCGCCCGCCGACGCCTCTCGGGGCCGCCGCGCGGAGCGAGGCGCCTCGCGATCGAGCACCGCCGACTCGCCGCTCACGAGCATCCGGCGAACCATGCGTTCAGGAAGTCGAAGATGTCCTGCACGCTCAACCCGCCGCCGTTGAAATCGGCCGCGGGGTTGCCGGCGAACCAGCCGTTCAAGAAATCAAAGATGTCCTGCACCTCCAGCCCGTTCATGTGGTTGTAGTTCGCCTTGCAGCAGGTCACCGGGTTGCCCGGGAAGTCGCACGCCGTGCCGTCGCCCTTGTACGAACCCGTACACGACGCCTGCGCCACGACCGAGCACGAGGCTCCGTTGCAGCACGCGCCGTTGAGTGCCGGCAGCGTGAACTGGAACAGCACCGAGGTGTCGTACTGGTTGAACACGTACGGCGAGTAGTTCATGTTCATCCCGATCACGGCGTATGTGCCGTCGGAGGACATCTCGGTCGATTGCCCGCCGAGCTGGTAGGCCATCTTCGGGTCGCTCGCGATGACCGTGCTCTCGTTGAACAGCAGCTCGCCGTTGTAGAACACGCCCGTCGGCGGATGGTTCTGCCCCGTCACCGGGTAGTACGCCCCCGACCAGAGCACATCGCCCCGGTCGCTGATGCGGATCGCGCTCCCCGAGGGCGCGAGCGTGCTCAAGAAGCTGCTCGCCACGGTCGGCACCGCATCGCCCACCGCCATCACCTTCGACGTCACCCCCGCCGCGGTCACCTTCGCCAGCGCCCGCTTGGAATACTGGAACGTCGCGCCCGTCAGCTTGATCTGGTAGGGCAGCGCCGTCGACCCCGCCGTCCCGAAACGGTTCCAGGCGTTGATGTACCCGCTATAGCCCACCGCCGGCCCGTCCGGCGAACGCTCGCCCACATCGACGCCGGCCGACACCACAACCGCCGCAATCGCCGGGAAACCGCCGGTGATCGAGGCCCGCCGCACGACCCGGTCCTCCGTGCTCGTCCAGTACACGAACCCGCCCGCGACATCGAGCTTCAGGGCCTGCGGCGCGGCGGTGATGCACACATCCTCCGGCGACGACCCGTCCAGGTTCGATCGCTGGATCTTCCCGCCGCTGGTGTTCGCCCAGTACAGCTTCCCGCTGGTCGAATCGATCGCCAGCCCGCCATAGAAGCCCGCCCCCGCGCCGATGGCGAGCGTCGTCCGGCCCGTCCCGTCGAGATTGCACCGCTCGATCCGATCCGTGTGCGAGTTGACCCAATAGATCCGATTCGCCGACGGCGCGCTCGTGTCGATCGCGATCGCCTGCGGCGCAAGCGTCCCCGTGGTCGCGGGCCCGGGGATGTGGTGGTTGTAGAGCAGCTCATCCTGCAAGACCCGCTCGGCGCCGGTGCCGTCCAGGTTCGAACGGTTGACCTCCCCGAGCCAGGCGCGCGTCCAGTACACCTTGCCGTTGGGCAGGTCCAGGGCCATGCCCGAGACCAGCGCGCCGCCGGGAATGGCATCGTTCACGCTCGTGGACGTCGTGCTCAGCGTCTCCACGCCCGAACCGTTCAGGTTCATCCGACTGATTGTCCCGGCGGAGTTGTCCGCCCAGTACACCTTCCCGCCCGCCGCATCCAGCGCCATCACCCCGGTGATGCCGGTCATCGCCACATCGCTCTGGACCACGCCCCCCGTCGTCGCGCTCCGCAGCGCGCCCGCGCTGCGATCTCCCCAGTACACCAGCCCGCCCCCCACCGCCAGGCCCGCCGGATCCGCCGACCACGCGTCAAGGCGCACCATCTGATTCGTCGAGATGAAGCTCGTCACCTTCTCGGCGCGCGACTTCGGCGTCGAGATCCCGAGGAAGTACGACCCGCCCGCCCGCGTCCTGCCGCCACCGCCGGTGATCGTCGACTGCATGACCGTGGACGACACGTTGTCGCACTGCGTCCGGCCCCCCGGCGTCGAGCCCGCCCCGCTCTCGCCCGGATCGGCGATCAGCGTCAGCACGGTGTCGAAGCTCGCGCCCGCGAAGCCGCTCCCCGCATCCGGGACCGTCGTCGCGCTGAACGTGTTCGGGTCCGTCACCACGACCCGGAACCAGTCCACATCCTGATCGTTCGAGAGCGTTCCCGTGATCAGGTTCAGCGGGCCGTTGCCGAACGTGTGGTCCTCGAAGTCCATCGTCTCGCCCGCATCCGGCGAGCTCTCCGCGTAGCTGCCGGTGCTCGAGGAAGTCTGACCCGAGAACGCGACCGTCCCCGCGTTGTTGATGTCCAGCGGCGTCCCGGCCAGCGCGCCCCACGTCTCGCCCGGAACCGGCGCCGTGCCGCCGACCTGCGCCACGAATCCGCCGCCCCCGCCGCCGCCCGCGCTCGAGTACACGCCCTCCACGCCCGTGGACGTCGTCCCCGTGAACACGACCGCTCCCGAGTTGTTCATCGCCGTCGTGGTGCCCGCGCTCCCGGGCCAGATCGTCGTCCACGTCCCCGATCCCCCCGCCACCGCGCCGCCCTCCTTCGCGATGAGCGTCCGGCTCGTCGGATTCCCCGAACCATCGAGCTGCAAACGCACGATCGCGCGCCTGCTCATGCCGCTCTCGGTCACCGTCGAACTCACCAGCAGCTGGTTGTTGTCGTTGAGCACGAGCGTCGTGGACGAGTCGAAGTCGTTCCAGACCGTCCCGGGCGCGAAGCCCGTCGCCGTCGCCGGATCACCGCCCGAGAGCACCGTCGTCCCCGTGTTGAAGACGATCGCCGTTCCCTGCTGGATCAGGTCGAAATCATCCGGCGCCCAGCCGAACGCGAACGCCGCATCCCCCGCGTTGTTCATGGTCTGAGCGAAAAAGGTCGTCACGGCCGCGCCCGCGGCCGGCGCCGTCAGCGGCCCGGAGGTTCCCTGCGTCAGATACGGCGCGAACGGCCCGCGCGGCGCCTGCGTCTTCACGAACACCTCGTGCGCCGTACTCGTCGGGTTGTGCGTCGTGTCCAGGTACAGCATCCACTGGCCGGAGTTGGTCACCCAGCCGCCCCGGACGCCGAGACTCGGATTCATGAACGTCAGGGCGTTGGCGACCGGGCCGACGCCCGTCACCGTGTCCCCCGACTTGGTCAGGATCGTCGCGGTGTACGGCGGGGGCGTCGCCGAGGCGGAGCCCGCCGCGAGAACAAGGGCCAAGGCCGCGGACATCCGTGCGCATGCGGTCATCGTCTTCACTGCGAGTCTCCTTTGCCCACCGGGGCGATCAGCACCCCGAGAACCAGCCATTCAGAAAATCAAAGATGTCCTGCGTCGTCGTGGTCCCCGAGCCGTTCACATCCGCCGAGCCCGCGAACCAGTCGTTGAGGTAGTCGAAAATATCCTGCACGCTCACCTGCCCGTCCGCGTTCCAGTCCCCCGGGCACGCGGCCACGGTGATCGTGCGATCCACGCCGATACTGCTGCGCGTCGTGACCGAGCCGTCCGGCCACTCGATGCGCAGCTGCGTCACCGCCGTCGCCGACCCGAGCCCGAAGTGCGCCGAGAGCTCGCTCTGGCTCAGATAGTTCGATCCCCCGGTGATCCACCGATGCTGGCTCGATCCGCCCGTGGTGACGATCACGTGCGCCCCGTACCCGTTGGGCGCGAGCCCGTGCGAGGCGTGCGTGTTCAGGAACACCCGCAGGTAGCTCCCGGCGCCCGGCGTGTCGTTGCGATACAGCGTCAGCGGTCCGCCGTTGGTCGCGATCAGGATGTCGGGCCTCCCGTCGTTGTTGTAGTCGAACACCACCAGCCCGCGCCCCTCACCGGTGTGCGTCACGCCGCACGCGGGCGCTGCGCTCGCGAACGTCGGCGTCGCGCCCCCGTTGTTCAGGAACACGCACGTCGGGTCGCTCAAGAACTCCCCGTTGTAGTTCGACCCCTGCCACCCGTTGGTCGCCACGATGTCCTGCCGCCCGATATGCCGGAAATCCGCGGCCACCGTCCCCCATCCCCAGCCCGTGTTCTTCACCCCCGCCGCGAGGCTCGTTTCCGTGAAGTGGTTGCTCCCCTGGTTGAGATAGAGCATGTTCCCCGTGCCGGGCACGCCGGGATGCCCCTGCTGGAGCGTGTACACAGAGGTCACGTAGAAGTCCGGTCGGCCATCGTTGTTGAAGTCCCCCACGGTCACGCCCATCCCGTTTCCCTCGAGCCCCACGCCGGCGACGCTGGTCATCTGCGTGAAAGTGCCGTCCCCGTTGTTCGCAAAGTACTTGCTGCTTCCGAAGTCCGCGATCCAGAGCAGCTCGGGATACCGATCCCCGTTCATGTCGATGAACTTGGGCGAGAAGCCGAGCACCTGCATCATGCTCCCCGCCCCTCCCACCACGGGCGTGACGTCCGTGAACGTGCCATCCCCGTTATTGTGAAACAGCCGGTTGCCCCCGGAGCCGTAGGAATACCCGGCGACCGCGAGGTCCAGCCGCCCATCCAGGTCGTAGTCTCCCCACGCGGCCCCGAGCCCGTCGAAACCCGTCGCGACCGTGCTCCGCACGCCCGCCTGCTGGGCAACATTCGTGAACGTTCCATTCCCGTTGTTGTGATACAGCAGGTGATCGCACGACGCCCCCGTCGCGCCGCCGCTGGTGATGAACACGTCCAGCCGCCCATCACCGTCGTAATCCCCCACCGCGATCCCGAACCCCCAGTGCGTCCGGTCCACGCCCCACGCCGCGGCACGGTCCGTGAACGTGCCGTCATGGTTGTTCATGTACAGCTTGTCGGGGGCACCCGGCCCGCCGAGCACGAAGATGTCCTGCCACCCATCCCCGTCGAAGTCGCCCACCGCCACCCCGCCGGTCATCAGCGGCATCTCGTTGCCCGGCCCCCCGACCATCGCCGTGGACACCGCCGTCAGGTTCGCCGCCGCGGTCTGATCGGAGAACTGCGCCGTCTGCGCCGCGGCAACTGGACAGAGCGACCCGGCGATCGCCGGCAACAACCCACGCCGAACAAATGAAGAGGTTCTGCTCATGGTCGACCGTGTTGTCCCGAGCGGCCTGGGCCACCCGGGAAAAGAGCGGGCCCGCCCGATGAAGACGAGCCCGCCAGATGTTCTTCTGCCGAAGAGGCGTTCGCACGCCCGCTCCGGAGTGTTTCACGCCCGGCGACGACGACGGGCCGCCATCAGCCCGCCGAGTCCGAGCAGAGCGCACGCGCCGGGGGCCGGCGTCGTGTGATAGCCCGCGCCCGTCAGCGTGATGGTGTACGGGTTGTTGAACAAATCGAAGAACCCGGGCGTCGGGTTGGAGTTCCAGTGATCCAGCGGATCGGTCACGCCCGGATCAGGAACCACCGCACCGTACGGACCGGCCTGCGAGGTCAGGAACAGCGAAGAACCGCCCGCGCTGAGCGGGAACTGGTCCGACGAGCCGAACCCGAAGTCGTTCCGCGTCACCGCGAGGAAGAACAGCCCGGGAGACGCCGACGCCGCCGAGCCCGCGGCCAGCGTGGCGATCGTGTGCCCCGTGCTGCCGTCGCCGAGGTATCCGGCCACCGCGTGCCCGGTGCTGTCGAACAGCCACAGGCCCGTGTAGCCAGCAACATCGGCCGACGCCGTCGCGCTGAACGCGGCGGTGTTGGCGATCGAGACGCAATACATGTCCACGTCGCGGGTGTGCACAAGTGTTCCCGTGATCGTGTTCAGGGCGCCGGCGCCGCGCGTCAGGTTCGCATCGGCGAGGAACGCGCCCGCATCCGGGCTTCCGTCGACGAGGACCGTCGCCGACATTTCTTCCTTCCACTGATCCGCCGCGGTGCCGAGCTGATCGCTTGCGAACGCGGGCGCGGCCGAGGCGACGAGCATCGCGACCGGCAGCACTTTGATAACTCTCATGATCTCTCTCCTTTCTGGAAACTCACGAACTCGGTCGGCCACGAGGCCGGCCGCACAAATCTCCCGCCCCGTTGCGCCGGTCCACTCGAGACGGATCGCCGCCACGGGAGGGGAACACGGACAGGCTTCAGGGAGCGGCCCACTGGGCCGCTGATGTTTCGATCATGGCGCCCTCACCTAAGGAAACTCACGAGCACCCCGCGAACCACGCGTTCAGGAAATCGAAGATGTCCTGAACCTCAAGAACTCCGTTGGCGTTGAAGTCGGCCGCGGGGCTCCCCGCGAACCAGCCGTTGAGGAAGTCGAAAATGTCCTGCACCTCCAGCCCGCCGCTGAGGTTGTAGTCCGCGGCGCACCCCGGGATCGAGGCGAAGGAGACCCGCACGCAGAAGTTCCCCGGGTTCGTGAACGACCCGTTGAAGGTCGAGGTCATCAGGTACTGCCCGCTCGAGGACATGTCCATATTCCCCACGCCCGTCTCCGGTGCGCCCAGCGCGCCCGTGTCGTCGAACACCTTGTCCGTGCCGAGGAACAGCCCCGTGCGCGTCCCGCCCGAGACCCACCGCCCGCGCCACGCGACCAGCCCGCGATCACTGATCCGCACCGGCCCCTCCGGCGCCGCGACGACGGTCACCGGCACGCCCCCCGTGCTCGCAAGGCCCTCGCCCCCGAGCACGACCTTCGTCGTGTTGTCGCGGCAGAGCATCGCCGCCTGGTTGGCGAACGTCGCCCCGGTCAGCTTGATCTGGTACGGCAGCGACGTCGATCCCGCCGCGCCGTGGCGCGTGAAGCCCGACACGCCCGCGCAGTCCACATCCGCCGGGCCATCCGAGAGCCGCTCGCCGAGGTCCTGCCCGAGCGAGAACCAGGTCTCGGCGCTCGGCGTCGCGATGAGCGTCCGGAGGATCGTCCGCTCGTACGGGTTCGACCAGTACACGCGCCCCGCGCTCGAATCCAGCGCGATCCCCACCGGGCTCGGCGTCGCGATCAGATCGGCCAGCGCGCTCGGCGTGCTCGTGTCCACCACGCCGATCTTGTTCGACGCCGACGATGCGTAGTACAGCCGGTGCGCCGAGGAATCCACCGCCATCGAGCGCGCCGCGGCCGGCGTCAGCACCGTCTCGGCCCCAGAGCCGTCCAGGTTCATCCGCGCGATCATGTTCGCCGTCGCGTCCGACCAGTACACCTTGCCGTTCGCGGAGTCCACCACCAGGCTCTGGATCAGGTCGTACCCCGTGCCGGTGTACACCGTCTCTGCGTTGTTGCCGTCCGGGTCGCACCGGTTGATCCGCCACGGGTTCGCCCGCGTCGCCCAGTACAGCTTCGCGTTCGTGCCGTCATACGCCATCGCCGTCGTGTTCGCCGAGCTCAGGCTGCTCAGCGTCAGGCTCGCCACGCCCGACCCATCCAGCGCACAGGTCCGGAACGCATCCGGCGAGCCCAACTGGTGGAAGAAGATCTGCGAGTTCGAGACCGCGAGCAGCGTGTCCAGATACGGCGGACTCGTCGGCGACCCCACACCGGCCGTGGGAGCGCTCCCGACCGTCAAGGGCGCGAGCGCGGCCCCCGTGCCCACGTCCGCCCGCCCGATCTGCCCGTGCCCCGGATCCACCCAGTACGCGATCCCGCCGGCGATCGCCAGCCGATCCGGAACGGCCCGCCACACATCGCCCGACTCTCCGGTCGCCCGGGCCTTCGGCGTCGAGATCGCGAGGAAGTACTTCGTCCCCGGCGTGTGCGACGAGCGCAGGCTCGCCGCCGTCAGGGTCGACTGGGCCACGCCCGCGGCCGCATCGTCGTTCCGCCCCAGCCCGACGCGCGTCACGCCGTTGCAGTTCGGCGCATCCGAGAACAGCCAGAGCACCGTGTCGAACGCCGCGCCCGCGAACCCACTCCCGGGATCCGGCACCGTCGTCGCCGAGAACGGCACCTGGGTCGTCAGCGTCGGATCGCCGATCGAGATGTAGTACACATCCACGTCAAAGTCGTTCGACAGCGAGCCCGAGATCACGCTCAGCGGCCCGCCCCCGGTTGTTCCATTGGCCGTGTAGCTCAGCCCCGTGGAGAACGTCTCGCCCGCATCGGCGACCTCGTTCCACGTCCCGTTGCCCTGCGGCACGCCGCGGAACACGAAGTGCCCGCCCCGATTCAGGTCCACGGGCGCGCCGGAGAGCTGCCCCCACGTCCCGCCGCCCGGGGCCGAGCCGCCCCGCATGGCGACAAAGCCGCCGGTTCCGTTCGCGTTCGCGAGAAAGATCCCATCTCCACCGGCGCTCGTGGTGCCCGAGAAGATCACCTGCCCCGCGTTGTTCATCGCGCAGGTGTTTGGCGTCGTGGCCAGCGTGGCCCACGTGTCCGGCCCCGCGCCGACAAGCCCGCCCTCCTTCGCCACCAGCGTCTCCGAGAGCAAGGCGCCCGTCGGACCAAGCGCGGCCTTGATGATCGCCCTCTTCGTCACGCCCC
This sequence comes from Phycisphaerales bacterium, assembly GCA_035546115.1. Classification (GTDB taxonomy): domain Bacteria; phylum Planctomycetota; class Phycisphaerae; order Phycisphaerales; family UBA1924; genus UBA4658. Next base: position 3,068 of record DASZWV010000397.1, on the reverse strand, counting down.
CCTCGACGATGTTCCCCGCGATCAGAAGCACGTTCTTGTCGTTGATCTGCACCATCCCCGTCAGCGGCGCGCCCGAGCCATATCGGGCAATCCGGTCCGGGCCGAACGCGGCGAACACCGTTCCCGGCGCCACACCCGAAGCGGTGATGACATCGCCCTCCTTCACGGGCATCGCTTGGAACGAGCCGCCCACCCCGTCGCCCACGTACACACCCGTGATGGGCGCAACCACCATCGTCGCCGTCGCGCCAAGCCGCAGCGAGATGGCGCTCACCCCGTTGTTGTTCATCGAGGTCCAGAACGCCTCATCGAAGATGTAGTCGGTGGAGGGGGCCGTCACGCTCCCCGGGCCATCGGAGAACTCGTCGTACCCGGCCCCGCCGAACAGGTACGGCGTCGTGTCGGCACCAGAGCTGCCCGTGTCCAGCACCGCCTGATTGCTGTTTTGGAAGATCGACGATCCGGGAAGCGGCGGGGGCGGATCAGCGAACAGCGCGACGTGCACGTACGCGCGCCCCGCGTTGCCGATCGCCATCCCGAGAAAGCCTGGGCCCCCGTAGTTGCCCGAGTTGAACGGAAAGGTAATCTTGCTCCCCGACACGAACGTGTTCTGGGAGTAGATCTGCGACGCAGAGAAGGGCGGCAGGGATGCCCGGCTCGCCTGGGCAAGCGCCAGCATCGCCACCGTCGCAACCGACAATGGCGCTGCAATCCAAATGCGATGTCTCACACCGTTTCGCACAGATCATCTCTCCTGGCCAAGAGTCCAAGTTTGAAGCGTTTCTTCGCGTATTCCACACTTACAGCGGATTTCGGGTCCGCTTGCACGGGATAGGGGCTCCCTTGCTCCTAGTCTGGCACGAGTCTAGGATCAATGCAAGCCCCATCTTGACTTTTCCACCGGATGTGGTACACGTGTTCTTACGGGGGCATTCCTTGGCCCTCAACCTGCCCTTGGCGCGGTATCTTTTCCGGTGATGAACGACCGGCACGAAGACATGGACCTCGGCATCCCTTCCAATCTCTCGGAACTCGACGGCCACCCAGGGGCAACCCCAGGCACAGGCTCCGACGATCTCGGGGTTGATCTCGAGGCAGGACTCGACTTCAGAAGCAGATCCATCGCCAGCGGCTTGCGAAGCAGCCTCGAGCCGATCGTCCGAAAAGTCGTCGGGCGCGGCGGACGACCCGCCGCGCTTTCTCGGACCCTCGAGATCGACCGCACGCTCGCGGCGCGCGTCCTCCGGGCGATCCGCGCCGACGACACCGTCCAGGTGCTCCAGGAAATTCCCGCGCCCAACGGCCTGCGCATCTTCCTCGACGCGGCCGCACGCGTCGGCGTGGATGCCGACCTCCGGGCCCGCGCCGGCGAGAACGTCCGGATGTTCGAGGAACTCATCGACGAGTTCCCGGGCGGCCGCTCCGCGCTCGACGCGGCCCTGGCCGAGTGGGACCCCTCGATGCGCCAGCGCACCGAGCGGGCCGCCAAGCAGGCGATGCACAAGTCGATGTCGTGCCTCCTGGGCTACCAGGTCGACACGATGCTCCTGTCCATCATCCACCACCCCTCGGCGGATGGCAAGGCGATCGACAAGCTCTACGTGATGGGCAAGCACAACATCCGCCGCCTCCGCTCAAGCTCTCCCATCACCGTCTTCGGACGCCAGGACTTCCCCCTCGACCCCTCGCGCAAGGACCTGCCCCGGGTGGAGAATCTCCGCGGCGAGACGGCCCCGCGCGACGCCGAGGCCTATCTCCTGCGCGAGTTCTGCTCCCCCGACGCCCCAGCGCTCCACCTGTTCGCGAGCGAGGGACCATCGCTCTACACGCTCCCCGACAACGCACCCGCCGTCAACACGCCCGCCAGCTACGCCAGCGCCCAGATGGTCCGCAACGCCGCGCTCCGCTACCGCAACGACCTCATGGCCCACCACTACGACGGCCTCACGGCGCGCATGCCCGCGAAGGTCATGCTCTTCGATCTCTACGTGCACGAGGACGTCTTCGACGGCGCCGCCCCGACGTACACGACCACCCTCCACGGCCTCTCCAGGGGCGTGGAGCGACCCGAGAGTCCCCGTTTCCAGCTCGACCGCGTCGAGATGTCGCTGAACATCGAGAATCTCGGCACGGGGCTCGGGGCCATCGGCACGCGCGATGTGCCCGCCTACCCGGCGCTCATGCGCCGGGCGTTCGACGGCGCGGGGTGGGACCCCTCACGTTTCCGCGGGTACCGCTGCAGGGTGCAGTATCCCGTTCCGCTCGTCTCCGTCACGTACTGGTTCGATCTGCCGTCCAAGCCCTAACCGGCTCGGCTCCCTCCAGGCCAGGAAGGAACATCATGTCCGCTGGGACGAACATCGCAACGACCCGAAGGGGCGCAGGCGCCTTCACGCTCATCGAGCTGCTGGTGGTCATCGCGATCATCGCGCTGCTCGTCGGGCTCCTCCTCCCCGCCCTCAGCAAGGCGCGCGAGGCCGCACGCGGCGCCGCCTGCGCCTCGAACATGCGCCAGATGGTCGTCGCCGCCAACTCCTACGCGTCCGACTTCAAGGACACCCTCTGGCCCGCCACCGGCTGGGCCTTCGGCGGCGAGCAGCTCGACCCCGGCAACCCGATGTCCCTGTACATCCCCGCCAAGGGATCGCTCTACCAATACTGCGGCGACGCCGACGCCATCACCAGCTGCCCGAGCAACAAGAAGCGCAGCGTCTCCGGCCAGCAGAGCGTCGAGGCCCACAACTGGGAAGTCCAGCTCGGCTACCGCGGCGAGACCGACCTGCTCTCGGACTACAGCATGGTGTGGCGGACCGAGGGGGCCAAGTTCTACAACAACATCTTCGCCGCGTACCTGAAGAATCCCGGCGCCTATTCCGTCGGCACCCGCCCCCCGGCCATCCAGACCGATGGCACCGCCCTCAAGACCTTCTCCGGCCTCCCCGTCTTCGTCGAGGAGAGTTCGTACTTCAACAACTCCATCCTCAACTCGGCCGACGATCCCGATCCGGCCAACACGCAGTACGGCCTTTGGGGCGGCGCCCGCGGCTCCCTCGCCGGCGACCAGATCA
>DASZWV010000396.1:0-10517 GCA_035546115.1 Phycisphaerales bacterium | reverse complement strand
CCTCGACCCTGGCGCTATCGCCAATCGCGGGGAGCGGGCGCTCTGAGGAATTCGTCGAACGTGCCAGCCAGATCTTCGTAATGCTGGATGTCCAGCGGAATGAACGGCACATGGCCGATCCGGAGCGAATCTCGTCGGAACACGATGGCCTCGCCGCCGCCATTGCTGCCGACGGCTACGGCCTCCGGACAAAACTCGGCCAGGTTGTAGCCCTTGTTCAACTCGCCGAGTTCTCGTGCCGACCACAACGCCAGGCAGGTCGATCCCACCATGCCGGTCAGACCGTCGGAGTTCAGTAGGAACTGTCGATAGTCGGACGGGAATGTGATTCGACACTCGGCCTCAGCCCTGTCGATCGCTTGATCTGTCGCGCCCGCGGAAAGCCTGGCCAGGGGCGCGAGGTGTCGGAGCTCATCGAGTGTCATGGACGTTTGCCCGCGAGCTACTTGGCCGCCTTCCCCAGCACCTTCGCAATATCAAAGTCGATGAAGTCCGCGTGGTGAAATATCCAGCTTTCGATCGTGCGCTCGACCTTGTCGCCCTCGTGGCTGTGCGTGGCGACGATGTGCATGACCTCGGGGGGGATGCCGTGCTTGTAGCAGAGGGCGACGCCGCTGAAGGGGTGTCGGAGCATGTCGCCGTAGTGGCCCTTGACCACGCCGCCGGAGGCGTTCTTGTCGAACTCGAGCATCTTGCCGACGTCGGCCAGGAGGGAGCCGGCGATGAGGTGGTCGAGGTTCACGGGGATGCGCGCGCCGAAGACCTCCTTGAGCACGCCCGCGATCGCGATGCACTGCTTGCAGCAGGAGTTGAGGTGCTCCACGAAGCGGAGGTCGATCTTGCCGGCCAGGAGCGTGAAGGGGATGGCGCGGATCTCGTCGAAGGTCCAGCCCTTGCCGCCGCAGCCGGTGGTGAGGGCCTCGTTCCAGACGGCGGAGACTTTGTCGCGCAGGCCGGCGTCCTTGATGTCCATCAGGTTGGGGAAGAGCGTGGCGATGTCGGCGGTGGAGTGGGTCTTGGGCATGGGTGCAGCATACACGGGTCAGTGGCCCCAGAGGCTGCCGGCGCCCAGGGAGGCGATGCCTCCCACGAGCGCCAGCCACACAAGCCCCTTGACGAGGAAGAACACAAAGCCGGCCGCGCCGAGACGCTTGATCCAGCGGAGCGTGATGGCGCTGCTCATGCCGCGGCCTCCTCGAGCCTGGCCGCGGCGTTGCCCCGGATGGGCAGGATGCCCGGGACGGCGCGCCGGTAGGCGAGGTAGGTCTCGCCGTGCTCGGCGATGAGGTCGCGCTCTTCCATCCAGGTGCCGAAGCGGATGTAGAGGGTGGTCATGATGGCGAAGAAGAGGTGGCCGACGGTCATGGTGGGCGTGGCCCAGAAGGCGATGAGGAAGCCGAGCATGAGCGGGTGACGAACGAGCTTGTAGAGGCCGCGGAGGCGGAAGCCGATGGGCTCGTAGGCGCGGCCCATCACGCGGAACCAGACCTGCCTGAGACCGAAGAGGTCGAAGTGGCTGACCATGCACGAGGCGGCGAAAACGATCACATAGCCGACGATCGAGAGGATCGTGAGGCCCCAGAAGGCCGCGGGGCTTGTCACCCGCCAGACGATGTGCGGCGCGGGCTGCCAGAGGCAGAGCATGAGGCCCAGGGAGGCGCTGGCGAGGAGGACGAAGGTGCTGCGCTCGATGGAGGTCGGAACGATCTTCGTCCACCAGCGCTTGAACGCGGGGCGGGCCATGATGGTGTGCTGCAGGACGAAGACGATGAGCAGGAGGCCATCGATGACGAGCGCGACCGGCGTGGGAAGGCTCGCGTTGCCCGAGTCTATGGTCTTGGGAACAAGCCAGTTGCCGACGAACAGGGCCGCGTAGGCGAAGGAGATGAAGAACGCCGCGTAGGCGAGCAGGCCATAGAGAAACGCGGCGACGCCCGCCGCGCCGCGGGTGGGCGCGGGGAGACGATGGAAGGGACAGGTGCGGACGGGAACGTTCTGCTGAGTTGCGGTCATGATCGGACTCCTTGGATTGTTGGGGATGGATGAATGTCAGGAAACGCGCCGGGGCAGGAGGCCCAGGGCGAGACGGTGGTGGATGCTGAGGCGGTCGGCGAGGCCCGCGGCCGCGGCGCGCTCGCGGGCGAGGTCGACATCGCGCCAGTTCGAGGGGAACAGGCGAAGGACGAGTTGCGGGTCCTTTCGGAGACGGCTGATCGCGGTGTCGATGGCCGTTTTCGCCGAGGTGGAAGGTCCTCGGGGATTGTTGTTCTGAGATCGCATGCTTCGGTCTCCACGGTGCTCGGGCGGTTTGGGCGGGTTGCCGGGACCTGCCGAGCGGATTGACGGTGGAAACTAGACGTGCGTTTCGGGGTTTTCGGTTGACTCGAGGTACACCGTTGGGTGTACTTCTGGTACACCCGCGCACGGCGCGGGCGTGGGAGCAAACGCATGGCCACGACGACGCGGGAGCGCCTGATCGAGGCGGCGGGCAACCTGTTCTACCGGCACGGCTTTCAGGCCGTGGGGCTGGACCAGATCATGGATGCCGTGGGGATCAGCAAGACGGCGCTGTACAAGCACTTCGAGAGCAAGGACCAGTTGATCCTGGCGGTGCTTCAGGAGCGCGACAAGAACGACATCGCCGAGGCGGAGCGATTCATGCGCGAGCGCGCCGGGGGCGATCCGCTGCGCGGGGTGCTGGCCCTGTTCGACCAGCTCGGCGAGTGGTTCGCGGATCCGGAGTTCCGGGGCTGCCTATTCATCAACGCGGCCACGGAGTTTCCATCGCCCTCGGACCCGATCAACCAGGCCGCGGCGGCGCACAGCGCGCACCTGTTCGAGCTCGTGCACCTGCGGCTGGCGGCGGGAGGGATCGCGGATGCGGAGTTTGTCGCGCGCCAGGTGATGCTGGTGCTCAACGGGGCGATCTCGGTGCGGCACAACGGTCGCGTGACGGAGGCGGCGCTGCTCGCGAAGGCCGCCGTCGCGAGCATGCTCGGGCTGGAGATCGACAGGCCGGCCGCCGGCTCGCGTACGCGCACCCTGCGTCGGGCGAGTTGAGGACGGCAAAGGCTATTTCTTGGCGGCGTCGGGATTGGGCCGGTCGGGCCTGGGGGGAGTGGCCGCGGCGCCCGGATCGCCCGAAGACTTGTTGAGTTTTCCGAGCGCGGGCGGGAGTTCGATCCCGGCCTGCAGGGCGAGTTCGTGCAGGCGGGGGAGAGAGCCCACGATTCCGGAGAGGAAGTCGGCGGTGGCGTTGCGGCCGTCGGCGCCCTTGCCCTGGTCCCAGACGGTGATCTTGTCGATCTTGAGGTTCTGGATGGCCTTGACCTGGGAGTCCACGAGCCTGGGCAACTGCTCGATGAGCAGGAGCGTGGGGCCGACCTGCGGGTTGCTGCCGCAGGCCTCGATGAGCTTGCGGTAGCCCTCGGCCTTGGCCTCCATGACTTTCTGAACACCGGCGGCCTCGGCCTGGTACTTCATGAGCGTGGCGTCGGCCTGGCCCTTGGCCTCGCGGCGGACCTTCTCGGCCTCGGCCTCGGCGGCGATCTCGATGCGGGTCTTCTCGATTTCCTGGGGAGCGAGATTCTCCTTCGCGAGGCGGGCGAGTTCCTGCTCGCGCTGCGCGACGGCGATGGCCTCGAGCGCCTTGGCGCCGGCGACGTCGGCGCGGCGGCGGGCCTCGGCCTGGACCTCGGCGAGCTTGGCGTTGGATTCGGCGATGGTGGCGCTGGCGGTGTTCTCGCCGGTCTTGGCGGCGGCCTCTGCTTCGGCGACGCGGATGCGCTGCTCCTGCTCGGCCTTCTTCTTGGCGGCAACGGCCTCGGCCTCGCGCTGGGCGGAGGCGATCTCCATGTCGCGCTTGGCCTGCACCTCGCCCGTGATGGCCTGGGCCTCCATGGCGGAGACGGCGACGCGCCGGGCCTGCTCGGCGTTTTTCTGCCCCTGGGCCGCGGCGGCGGCCTCGTTGGCGACCTGGACCGTCCGTTCGCGGACGGCGATGGCCTCGCCGACGGCGCCGTCCTTCTCCTGCTGGGCGACCTCGACCTTGGCGCGGTTGATGGCCTCGGCGGCGGCGCGCTTGCCGATGGCCTGGATGTACCCGGACTCGTCGGTGATGTCTCGGATGTTGACGTTGATGAGGTCGAGGCCGATCTTGTTGATCTCCTGGGCCACGTTCTCGTTGATCAGGTTCATGAACTTTTCGCGGTCCTTGTTGATCTCCTCGATGGTGAGGGTCGCGATGACGAGGCGGAGCTGGCCGAGGATGATGTCCTGGGCCTGCTCGCGCACGGCCTGCACGGGAAGGTTGAGCAGGCGCTCGGCCGCGTTGTTCATGAGGACCGGGTCGGTGGAGATGCCGACGGTAAAGGTCGCGGGGACGTTCACGCGGATGTTGTTCTGGGAGAGGGCGCCCTCGAGGGGGATCTCGATGGCGAGGGGCTCGAGGGAGAGGTAGGCGTAGTCCTGGATCAGGGGGACGACGAACGTGCCGCCGCCGTGGATGCACATGCTGGCGCGCCCGCTGCCGACTCGCCCGAACTTGACGAGGATGCGGTTGCTCGGGCAGCGCTTGTAGCGCATGGAGACGAAGGCCAGGATGAACAGCCCGACGAGCAGGACGGCGCCGATGACGCCGAGCCACCACTGCGGCTCCGCGGCCGCGAGCGTTGTTTGAGCAATCACCACGATTCCCATCTCATTCCTCCTGAGTTCGCGATGCCGGCCGGGCGATCATCACGCGCCGGCTTTCTTCACCGTGACGGTGTTGTCGTCGTTGATCTTCTGCACGGTCACGCGGACCTGGCTGGGAATCTCATCCGCGGCCGAGATCGCGTTGAACTGGCGCTGCTTGCCCCCCACGACGAGGGTCACGAGCCCTCTGCCCTTTCCCGCGGGCGGGATGGCGACGTACACGACGCCCTCGAGACCGAGCGTGTCGCGGATCGAGACGTTTCCGCTGGCCTGGAGTTTGTGCACAGCGCGCATCATGACCGCCTGCACGAGCAGCAGTCCGGTGCCGCACGCGAGCCCGGTGACGATCGACCAGCCGAGACCCCAGTCCGTGCCTTTGAGCGCCCCGAGGCCGCCCCAGCCGAGGCCCATGAAGAAGGCGGAGCCGCCCTCGAGGGTGAGCAGGCGGAGGGCGTCGCCGGAATCGGAATGCCCGGGGTGATCGGCGTGCACATCGGCGAGGGCGCCGTGATCCATGTCGCTGCCGTGCCCGCCGAGGAGGACCAGCAGAAGGCGCAGCACGAAGACGGACGTGCCGAGCACGGCGGGGACCGCGAACCAGGCTGCCTGACCATCGAAGAGTGCCGACCACATCGGGAAGCCTCCGTGCCGCTCCGAGCGGGCCGGCAGCATACCACAATCGCGTTCGTCTGTTTCTCATTGCAGACGGGAGGTCGGCGGCACTGTCGATTGTCGTGACGATGGGACGGGGCGGGAACTTTGAAACGGTCTAACGTGTTGGAAACGATGGAGTTACGAAGAAGTCCTCAGAATGACGGGCCGTCGTAGGCGTGATTGACCGGATCGATGCGGCGCATGGGCTTCTCGCGGGTCTGCTCTTCGGTGACGTGGGCGACCAGGCCGGGCGTGCGGGCGATCATGAAGATGCCGTTGAAGACCCTGGGGTCCATGCCAAGGTCGGCGAGGATTGCGCCGACCGCGCCGTCGACATTGATGGGGAGGGGCTTGCCGATGGCGGCGAACGCCCGCTCGACGGCACGGGCGGCGGCGATATGGGTGAGCGAGTGCGGCGCGCCGGGCGCCGAGTGCCGAGATTCGGCGAGGCCGGCCTGCGCTGCGAGTTCGAAGAGGCGGGCGGTGCGAGGGTCCTTGGTGTGGACCCGGTGGCCGAAGCCCGGGATGCGATCGCCGGAGGACTTGATTCGCGCGACCTCTTCGGCGGCGACGGCATCGAGCGTGGCTAGATCTGCGTTCTGCGATCTGTGCTTTGCGCTGTCGATCAGGCGTCCCAAATAACGAGCCGAGTCTTCGATCGCCCCGCCGTGGTGCTTGTTGATAGACATGATGCCCGCGGCGACGCTGGCGCTGAGCGATGCGCCCGTGCTGGCGACGGTTCGCGCGGCGAGGCAGCTTGGGGGCGTGGCGCCGTGGTCGATACTGGAGACGAGGATGGCGTCCATCAGGCGGCCGATCTTCTCGTCGGGGAGCTTGCCGGTGAGGATGAGGTAGACGGCGGCGCCGAAGGAGGTTTTTCCCATCAGGTCCGCGATGTTGTGGCCGCGGACGGCGACCTCGTTCGGACGGATGCGGGTGATGGCGGTGGTCCAGACGGCCTTGCGCTCGGCGTCGGTCATCAGGGAGCGCGAGTTTCGGGCCCGGAGCATGTCGGTGACGGCGGCGGGGAGGTCGCCGAAGGCGTCGGCGACGGTTGCGCCGGCCTTGCGCAGGGCGGCGACCTTGCCGGCGTGGGTGCCCGTGTTGCCCTCGATAATCGCGCCGGCGTGGGAGAAGCGGGTGCCGGCCTTGGCGGCCTTGCCGCCGATGTACGCCGCGACGGGCTTGGTGATCTTGTTCGCGGCGATCATCTCGGCGAGCTCTTCCTCCTGGGTGCCGCCGATCTCGCCGAAGACGACGATGGCGTCGGTGGCGGGGTCGTTCTGGAACATCTCGGCGACCTCGGGGATGCGCAGGCCGAGGACGGCGTCGCCGCCGATGTGGACGATGGAGGAGATGCGCACGCCCGCCTGGCCGAGGTAGTAGGCGGTTGAAGAGGACATGCCGCCGGAGCGGGAGATGATGCCCACTCCGGTTGCGCCCGGGAGCGGGGGCTTGAACCACTCGCGGGCGGATTCGGCGCGGCCGCCGATCATCCCCACCACGGCCTTGCCGGGCGAGGCGATGCCGAGGGTGTTCGGGCCGACGAAGCGGGCGGGAGGGTTCTGGGCCTTGGCGGCGGCGGCAATCTCCATGGCGTCCCAGACGGGGACGCGGTCGGCGACGAGGACGACCATTCTGACGCCGGCCTTGATGGCGTCGATCGCGGCGTCTTTCACGCCGGCGGCGGGGACGAAGAGGACGGAGATGTCAACACCACCCAGAGCCGTGACGGCCTCGGCGCAGGAGTTGAAGACGGGGACGCCGAGGACCTCGGAGCCGCCCTTGCCGGGGGTGACGCCGCCGACGACGCGGGTGCCGTAGTCGAGCATGAGGCGCGTCCGGGCCTGGCCTTCGCGGCCCGTGATTCCCTGCACGATAACGCGGGAGGACTCGTCGATCAGGATGGACATGGGCGAAGGCTATGGGTGCGCGCGGAACCGGGGCTTCCAGAGTCGGTAGACTGGGAGAGACGTGCGCAAGAAGAAGCCCGCCATCCGCCGCCGGTTGATTCGCCTCGCCTGTTTTCCGCTGATCGCATACTTCCTCTATGGATGCGCGCTCATGTCTTTTCAGGATCGGCTGGTGTTTCCGCGTGATGTGCCGGGGCCCCGGAACGCCGCGGCCCCGCTGCCGGCGCATTGGGAGCAGCTCACGATCACGGCGGAGGATGGGTCGGTGGTTCCTGCGTGGCTGCACATGCCGTTCCGCCGAAGCAAGGGGGGGGCGGCCCCGGCGGTGATGTTCTTCCACGGCAACGCGGAGGTGATCGACGACATCGCGGACACGCCGGAGGTGGAGATGTACAGCACCCTCGGCGTGGCGGTGATGCTGGTGGAGTACCGCGGGTATGGGCGGGCGACGGGGGCACCGTCCGAGAAGGCGATCGCGGCCGACAGCGTGAGGTTCTACGACGCTCTGGCTGGACATTCGGGGATCGATCCGAAGCGGATCATCTTTTACGGGCGATCGCTGGGGGGCGGCGCGGCGTGCGCCCTGGCCCGAGAGCGCAAGCCGTTTGCGCTCATCATGCAGTCGTGCTTCCTGTCGCTGGATGCCATGGCGGCGAAGATGTGGGTGCCGGGGTTCCTGCTGCGGAACCATTTCCGGAACGATGAGGTCGTGGCTTCGCTGGATTGCCCGATCCTGTTCATGCACGGGCGAAACGACACGATCGTGCCGTGCGTGAACACGGAGCGGCTGGTGAGGCTTGCCAAGCACGGTCGCGCCGTGTACCAGGCGTGCGACCACAACGACTTCCCAAGGGACCTGGAGGGGTACGAGCGCGACGTCGAGGGGTTTCTGCGTGAGTGCGGGATGGTGGAATAGGCCGCGCAGACGGCTGGGTCTTCCCGGCTTCACACGTGCCCGCACGCTGGCTGCGCGGAGCATCGTCCGCTCGGAATGCCGAGAATCGAGCGATGGGGCCCGATAGCGCGGTGGGTGCGGGCAAGGTGTTCCGTGCGCGACGGCATCGGACGGGTCGGGTTCGCGCCGCGGGCCTGGGATGCTGGTGGGCGCGGGAGGCGGAGGCAGAGTGTGAGCAGGCCGGGATCACCGCCCGGCCGCTTCGCCTCACTCTCAAAAAAAAGAAGAACGCCATGAACACCACCCGCATGATCGCCCAGGTCGCTTGTCTCGCCGTCGTCGCCATCGGTTCGAGCGCCGCGATGGCGAGCGCGAGCTACACCACCGTCGCGGGCAACGGCTCGAAGCAGGCCCAGATTCTGTCGGAGGTCTACGGCGGCTCGTGGACTGCCAGCGGCCGCAACTTCTCGAACGGCACGATCACGGCGACACGCGTCGCCGATGCGGGCGTCTCGACGCCCTCCTCGCTCACCACGGGCGTGGCGGGGACCGATGACGTGTGGACGGGCGGCGCCACGGTCAAGCTCACGGTCGGGCCGAACAACACGTGCGATGCGTACCTGTTCGGGTATCTCGACGACACCGGAAACCACGCGTTCCACTCGCTGCTGAACACCGAGAACACCGGCTCGATGGTGACCACGGCGATCCCGTCGGCGTTCCGCTGGGCGCTCAAGGACGTTCGTGGCAACGACATCGATACCTCGCACAAGGCCGACAACAACGACGGCTGCCAGACCTACGACCATCTCATCACGTACAAGCTCACCGGCGGCAACTGCTGCGACCAGTGGATCCTGTTCTGGCAGGATGACTTCGGGAACTGCAAGCCGGCGGACTTCGACGATGCCGTGATCCGCATCTGCCGGCCGAACATCCCGGCCCCGGGGGCGGCGGTGCTGGGCTTCGCGGGCCTCGGGCTGCTCGCCCGCCGGCGCCGGAAGGCCTGAGGCCGGCCCGCAAACTTGACCGGTCTACTCGCGGGTTGCGCCCTGAAGCGTGGCCCGCGAGTTCTTTTGCGCCGGCTTGGTGGTGATCGACACCAACCGACAGACCTCACGGGGCGCGGTTCGATACCCTGCTCTCGCATGTCGCTGGTGTATGCGGGGATTGATGAGGCCGGGTACGGACCGTTGCTCGGGCCGCTGTGTGTCGGGCTGTCGGTGTTTCGCGTGGATGAATGGCAGGCGGACTCGGCGGCGCCGGATCTGTGGAAGCTGCTGAGCGCGGGGGTGTGCCGCAAGCCGGGGGACCGGCGGCGCCGGATCGCTGTGGATGACTCCAAGGCGCTGAAACTCCCGAACGACTCGCCGAACGCGCACCCGCTGACGCACCTGGAGCGGGGCGTGCTGAGTTTTCTCTCGCTGGCCGGCGAGCACGGGGCGGGGTGCCCGGAGCACGATGAGGGGTTGTTCGGGCTGCTCGGTGCGGCGATTCCGGAGGAGCCGTGGTATGCCCACCAGCCGCTGCCGTGCCCGGTGACCACGACCGCGGAGGCCGTCGGGATTTCGGCGAACATGCTTCGCGCCGCGGCGGGGCGGGCGGGGGTGGGCGTGCTGTCGCTGCGATGCCGGGTGTTCGGCGAGACCGTGTACAACGAGCTTGTACGAGCGGGGGGGACGAAGGCCGCGGCGACGGAGGCGGCGCTTGTCGATCACCTGTGGAGCGTGTGGGACACGTGGGGGCACGCGGATGGGAGCGGCGATCAGGGCGTGCGGGTGGTGTGCGACCGGCAGGGAGGGCGTGAGCAGTATGGGGAGATGCTGCAGAGGGCGTTCCCGGGGACGAGGGTCGAGGAGACGCACCGGACGGTCCAGCAGAGCCGATATGAACTCACGGGCACCGGCACCGACGGCCGAGCGCGGCACATGCACGTGCTGTTCCTGGTGGAGAGCGAGCGACACCATCTGCCGGTGGCGCTGGCCTCGATGGTGGCCAAGCACGTGCGGGAATCGATGATGGCGCGGTTCAACCGGCACTGGTGCGCGCGGATGCCGGAGCTCAAGCCCACGGCTGGGTATCGGGGGGATGCGTGGCGGTGGCTGGAGGATGCGAGCGCGGTGATACGAGATGGGGAGCGGGATGTGCTGATTCGGAGGGCGTAGGGAGAGGGGAGAAGGCGTACGGGCGTGGAGGCGCAAAGAATCGCTTGATTCGTGTCGTCCTTGTTGAAACCGAATGCCCCGCCGGCTTCCTGCGCCTCGCCAATGTCTGACTCCCGCTCCATGCTCGATCTGGCCGCTCGCATCGCCCGCCGCGCGGCGGGGTATGTCGAGCCGAATCCGATGGTCGGGTGCGTG
>DASZWV010000395.1:0-1910 GCA_035546115.1 Phycisphaerales bacterium | reverse complement strand
CGCGGCTCGATACCGCTCGTATCCAGCAAAGAGCTCGTCGCCGCCGTCACCCGTGAGCACAACCCGCATTTCCCGCCCAACCGCCCGATGGGCCCAGAGCGTGGGGAGTAGCGAGCTATCGCCGAATGGAAGTCCGATTGTGCGAATCAGACTTGCCAGATCATCGGCCGGCCGCACATCGCATTCGACCGTGGTATGAGTGGATCCAATGAGAGATGCGACGCGCTCTCCGTAAGAAGACTCGTCAAACCGAGCGTCGGGCATTCTGACAGTGATCGTCCGCAGCTCTCCGTTCGCGTGCTTCGCGATCGATGCGACAAGCGACGAATCGACGCCCCCGGAGAGGAGACAGCCAACCGGAACATCCGCTTCCAACCGGGACTGCACCGCCGAAACGAGCAGGGCCTCGACATCGGAGGTTGTCAGCGTTCGCCTGCGACCCTGGGCCAACTCGTGCGAGACCCCGAACATCGAACAGGTCTGGGCGTCCTCGCCCGCCCGCCAAATATCGCGAGCGCAGGGCCAATCCTCGTCTACCCCCGCGAGGCCAAAGCTCGCGTATCCCTGCGTCAACCATTCGGGCCAACGTCCCGGTTCGGGCATTCGCGTGTGACCAAGCGCGGCGCGCAAACGCAGAAGTGCCCCGGCGGTGCTCGCGAACACGTCGAGGGTGCTGTCCTTCAGCGAGATCGACGCCCCGCACATAGGTTTCTCGCCAAACCGATCTCTCGCCGAGAGACAGGAACCTTGTGAACTGTCCCAAATGCACAACGCGTACATCCCGTCCAGTCTTCCCAGTATGTCGTCTCCCCATTCCCTTTTTCCATGCACCAGCACCTCCGTATCCGAGTGATCCGTCGAGAACACATGCCCCGACCGCTGCAGTTCTGCCCGCAACTCACGGTGGTTGTAGATGCATCCATTGAACACCACCGCGATGCGGCCATGGCTTGAGAGAGCCTCGAGCGCACGCTCGGGGTCGGTGCCCGCCGCGGCGTGGGACTCGGCGAGGATGCGCCGGTTGTGGGCGTTGAGTTCTTCGATCGAGAGGAGGCGGCCGGGGATGGGGCGGCCCGTGGGCTTCGGTCCTGAGCTTGCGCTCAGGGCTCCCTTGGGAACTGCCAGGACCATCGGCTGGTGGCCGCCGGCGTGGTCGATGATGCTCAGGCGGCGGTGCACGAAGGCGACGTCCACGACGCAGCCGTCGGCGCGGAGGGCGCGGTCGCGGAAGCGGCCCTGGCCGTCGGGGCCGCGGTGCTTCACGGCGTCGTCGAGGATGTCGAGCCACTGCTCGGGGATCGACTGGTCGTGCGGCGTGCGCAGCGCGAGGTCTCGCTGGTCCGGGGGCCAGACTCGCAGGATGCCGCCGATGCCGCACATGAGCCAAGAGTACGGAGTATGCTGGAGCCGTGAGCATCCTCAACCGCCCGCTCCCGCCGCCGTCGACCTCGCCGCTGCACCCCAAGTATCGCTATTACCCGCTGGTGATGGCGGCGTTCGTGACGGTGCTGCTGTGCTCGAACCTGATCGGGCCGGGCAAGTCGTGCGTGGTGCACCTGTTCGGGTTCGCGCTGGTGTTCGGCGCGGGGAATCTGTTCTTCCCCATCTCGTACATCTTTGACGATGTGCTGACGGAGGTGTACGGGTATGCGCAGGCGCGCAAGGTGATCTGGGCGGGCTTCGGGGCGATGATGTTCGCGACGATCATGGCGCAGGTGATCATCTACCTGCCGGTGAACACGAAGGACGGGTACAGCGTCGGGCTGGATCCTTCGATCAGGGCGGTCTTCGGGAACGGGCCGCGGATCATCGCGGCGTCGATGCTCGCGTTCTGGGCGGGCGACTTCGCGAACTCGTACGTGATGGCGAAGATGAAGATCTGGACGGGGGGGCGCTGGCTGTGGACGAGG
>DASZWV010000394.1:0-2033 GCA_035546115.1 Phycisphaerales bacterium | reverse complement strand
AGTTCTCCAACTCCGGCAGCAATGACACCAGCGCCTCGGCCTCCATGCCGTTGCTCCTCGCTCACACCATATCGCCCCAGGCACCTTCTCGGCGTTCCCGCAACGATCTCTTGAGCAAATCCCGCGTTGTGGTGCTGACCGGGCTGCTCCAAGGGGGGAAGGCGACGCGCCGCCTTCCCCCTCTGAACTTGTCGGGCGCGGCGCGCCCTTTTCTCCGGAGGTTTCGCGTGCGGCCAGGAACAATGCGGGCGGCGGCTTGGGAAGTGCTGCGTGCGACGATCCGACGGCCCCGTTCGCGCGAGCGAGCGGGCGCCTCGCACGCCCGCCGTCGGTCACTGGGCGCGGCCATGGCCGCCGCGCTCGCGGCGGCCGCCGCCCAGGCGCAGACCTGCGACACCTACAAGGTCGGTCCCGGCCCCGCGACGTACATCCCCGGCACGACCGACATGGGGAACCACTCGCTCGACGCGCTCACGCAGATCACGTTTCCGTTCCCCGTGTCCTTCTACGGGACGCAGTACGCCAGCGCGACCGCCAGCACGGACGGATACCTCCAGTTCACGAGCAACGCCGACACCTCCGTGAACGACTGCCTGCCCGTCTCGTCCATCCCGGGCCCCGCGCTGTTTCCATTCTGGGAGAATCTCCAGACGCTCAACTCCGGCGCCGGGATCTTCACCGGCGTTTCGGGGGCGGTTGGAAGCCGCACGTTCGTCGTCGAGTGGCGCGCCGCGATCGACGCGAATACGGTGACGCACAACTTCGAGATCATCTTCCACGAGAACGATCCGTCGATCGATTACATGTACAACGCGCTCCCCGAGGAGATCCGCAGCGAGACCGTCGGTCTGCAGGCGTCCTCGTCGGGGCCGGCGACCGAGTTCGAGTGCTTCCATTTCCTCGGGGCGAGCGTCCTGCACAGCGGCGCCTCGCTGAGGTTCACGCTGGTCGAGCCTGAGCTCCCGATGGGCTCGTGCTGCTTCTTCAACTCGTGCTCGGTCTCCTGCTCGAGCTTCTGCTATACGAACCACTTCGTCCCCGGCGGCAGTTGCACGCCCCAGCCCTGCCCGCACACGGCCCCGCCCAACCAGTGCTGGGGCTACGCGGTCTCGTCGATCGGAACCGCCTTCTCCCCGGGGCTCACCGATATCGGCAACCACACCCTGCACGGCTTCACCACCGTCGCGCTCCCGTTCCCCGTGACGGTGTACGGGTCGACGTACAACGCGGCCAACGTGAGCACCGACGGATACGTGGAGTTCGGCTCCAGCGCCGACACCTACGCCGTGTGCCTCCCCTCGCCGCGCTTCGCCGGTCCGACGATCTTCGGGTACTGGGATGACCTGGAAACCAGCCAGCCGGGGCAGGGGATCTTCACCGCGATCAGCGGACCCGCGGGCCGTCGTACGTTCCTGATGGAGTGGCGCGCCGACCAGGCGCAGAGCCCTGATCGTGGCCCCCTGGATTTCGAGATCGTGTTCTACGAGGGGCGCGGCTACTTCGACATCGTGTACGCGGCGATCCCCACCGGGGTGCAGTCCGAATCCGTCGGTGCCCAGGGCGGGCCCGTCGGGCCGGTCTCCGACTACGCCTGCTGGATGTCCGGCGTGACGCTGAGCGCCGGCCAGGCGCTCCGGTTCGCCTGCGGCGCCCAGTGCGCCGCGGACTTCAACGGCGGCGGCCTCTCCACCTCCGACATCTTCGACTATCTCAACGCCTGGTTCGCGGGCGACACACGTGCCGATTTCAACGGCGCCGACGGGGTCGGCGTGCAGGACATCTTCGACTTCCTCAACGCCTGGTTCGCGGGATGCTGACGGACCCCGGGGCGCCGGATTTTTCTTCGCGAGGAGCGCAAGCATGGCAAGGCAAGCGAGACTGCGATCGAGCGCGTTGATCGCCGCGGGCTTGGGCGCGGCTCTGGCGGGCGCCGCCGCACGAGCCCAGTGCGGGCCATACCAGATCACCGCCGGACCGGCCGGCTACGAACTCGGGTTGACCGACATCGCCGACCACGCGAGCGAGGACGGCCT
>DASZWV010000393.1:0-4689 GCA_035546115.1 Phycisphaerales bacterium | reverse complement strand
CCTCGCCCGGCGTATGAGTTCCTACGCTTCGGGCCATCCGGCCTCCCGCCGGGAACCGGGCATGGAGGCCCGCACGTGCGTCTCACCCACCTCATCCCGAGCATGTTCCAACGCCGCCTGCTCTTCCTCCTGCTGGCGGCGGGCACTCTCACCGCGCTCCCGGCCGCGCAAATGGCGAGGCTCACCCTCGCCAAGGGCGCCGACCTGCGCGCCGAGGCCGAAAAACGCCTCGTCACCGAGACCTGGCTCGAGACATCCCGCGGCCGGATCCTCGATTGCAAGGGCCGCGAGCTCGCCGTCGATCGCCCCTCCCTCGACGTCTCCGTCGACTACTCCGTCATCTCCGGCCGCTGGGCCGAGATCCACGCCATCCGCGATGCGCGAAAGAACTCCGAGGCCCACGGCCGCGCCTGGATGAACCTCAGCCAGGAAGAACGCGACGAGGCCATCAAGGCCGCGCGGGCCACCTACGACGCCCACCTCCGCGCCATGTGGTCCCGCGTCGCCAAGACCGCCGAACTCTCCGAGGAAGAAATCGAGCACCGCAAGCAGCAGATCAAGGAACAGGTCGAGTACCTTCGCGCCGTCGTCCTCGCGGCCGAAAAACGCAAGGCCCGGGACGAACTCGCCGCCAAGGGCGGCGACCCGAAAGACCTTCCCGCCTCCTCTCCCAAGATCACCCTCCAGGAGGAGCGTCAATCCCACGTCATCCTCCGCGGCCTCTCCGACCAGCTCGGCATCGCCTTCGACCGCCTCAAGGACCAGACCACCGACGACGACGAGTTCTCCACCGCCGCAACGAACAACCTCCCCCTCAACCCCGGCCTCCACGTCATCGACTCCACGCGACGCGAGTACCCCCTCGACACCATGGACGTCGAGATCGACACCTCCGTCTTCCCACCGCCCATCCGCGGCGGCATCAAGCAGGTCCGCGTCGCCGGCGTCGCCATGCACGAGCTCGGCCGCATGCGCAAGAACCTCTACCGCGAGGACCTCGAGCGCCGCCCGCGCATCGACCCCGCCACCGGCAAGCTCGACTTCGGCCACTACCGCCCCGGCGACAGCGTCGGACACGGCGGCACCGAGCAGGCCCGCGAGGACACGCTCCGCGGCCTCCGCGGCCTGCGCTCCAAGCACGTCGACACCGGCCAGGAAGAGGTCATCCCGCGGCAGCCCGGCCACGACGTCGCCATGACCATCGACGCCTCCCTCGAGGCACGCATCCAGGCCCTCTTCGACCCCAGCCTCGGCCTCTGCGTCGCGCACTCCTGGCAGCACACCCAGCACAAGTCCGATGCCGAGCGCAAGCCCACCGATCCGCTCGATCTCCCGGATGGAACCCCGCTCAACGGCGCCGTCGTCGTCATCGACGTCAAGACCAGCAACATCCTCGCCATGGTCTCGATGCCCTCGTACTCGCACGAGCAGATCGAGTCCATGCCCAAGACCATCCTCAACGACGACTACAACCAGGCCTTCCTCAACCGCGCCGTCGCCAAGGTCTATCCCCCCGGCTCGATCGTCAAGCCGCTCGTGCTCTGCGAGACCATCAAGGACGGCCTCTACTCCCCCGACGAGCGCATCGCCTGCACCGGCCACTTCTACCCCGACAAGCCCAACATCTTCCGCTGCTGGATCTACAAGGAGTACAAGACCACCCACACCGCGCTCTTCGGCCACAACCTCGACGGCGCCGACGCCATCCGCGCCTCCTGCAACATCTTCTTCTTCGAGATGGGCCATCGCCTCGGCCCCACCGGCATCCACGATCTCTTCTCCACCTACGGCGTCGGCGTCGACGCCGAGAACGGCGGCGGATTCAACATCTTCCAGCAGCCCCCGCTCCCCACCGAGCCCGCCGCCCGCCTCGCCGAGCAGCGCCACCGCGGCCTGCTCTACGAAGCCCCGGGCGAGGTCCGCTCCGTCGAAAAAGCCACACCGCAGGAAGCCATCCTCATGGGCATCGGCCAGGGCCCGCTCCTCTGGACGCCCCTGCACGCCGCGAGCGCCTACGCCGCCCTCGCCCGCGGCGGCATCATGATCACGCCGCGCATCTACGAGGATGCCCCGCAGGAAACCCGCGACCTCAACATCCCGCCCCAGGCCATCGCCCAGGCGCTCAAGGGCCTGCACGGCAGCGCGAACGAGGCGTACGGCACCACGCACATCATCACCTACCCCGACGGCACGAAAGAGAACGTCTTCACCGCCCCCGGCGTCAACGTCTGGGCCAAGAGCGGCACCGCCGACACCATCCCCTTCCGCGCCGACCTCGCGGGGGGGCAGCAGGACGGCCGCGATGAGCTCTACGACTCCGACCACTCCTGGTGCGTCTGCCTCGCCGGCACCGGCGACCACCCGCAATACGCCATCGCCTGCATCCTCGACTACGGCGGCTCCGGCGGCCGCGTCGCCGGCCCGCTCGCCAACCAGGTCATCTACGCCCTCATGGCCGAGGGCTATCTCCGCTAGCAGGTGGCACGGGCTTTCCAGCCCGTGGCTCGATGTGTGTTGTCAGACGACCCAAGGACTCGCTTGCCCCGCACCTTCTTCTCATCCCTCACCGGCCGCACCTTCAACCCCTGGCACGGGGCGTGGCTCTGCGTCCTCGGCGGCCTCGGCCTCTCGCTCCTGGGGATCTACGCCATCGACGTCGCCGTCGCCGACGCCCCGCCCCTCCCGGGCGAGCCGGTCACCATGGCCGGCCTCGTGCTCCGCCAGACCATCTTCCTCCTGGTC
This sequence comes from Phycisphaerales bacterium, assembly GCA_035546115.1. Taxonomy (GTDB): domain Bacteria; phylum Planctomycetota; class Phycisphaerae; order Phycisphaerales; family UBA1924; genus UBA4658. Next base: position 1,947 of record DASZWV010000393.1, on the reverse strand, counting down.
GGCCTGGTCGCCGCCGTCGTCGTCGCCATCCCCCACTACCGCTGGGTCCGCGTCTTCGCCTGGCCGCTCATGTGGGCGATGATCGCCCTGCTCATCTTCCTGCTCATCCCCTTCATCCCCGCATCCATCGTCCACCCGCGCAACGGCGCCCGCTCGTGGATCGAGCTCGGCCCCATCGACTTCCAGCCCGGCGAGCTCGCCAAGGTCGCCTTCGTGCTCGTCATGGCCGACTACCTCCGCTTCCGCCAGAACCACCGCACCATCCCCGGCCTCATCCCGCCGGCCGTCATCGCCTTCATCCCCGCCGCGCTCATCGCCCTGCAGCCCGACCTCGGCATGGCCCTGCTCTTCGCGCCCGCGATCTTCGCGATGCTCCTGGTCGCGGGCGCCAAGATCCGCCACATGGCCCTGGTCGTCGTCATCGCCATGCTCGCCGCCCCCGCCTCCTACCCGCTCCTCAAGCCCCACCAGCGCGCCCGCATCGACGGCATGATCCAGATGGTCTGGGGCAGCGCCGAGAAGAGCGCCGCGGCCGCCAGCAGCGACTCCACCTTCCAGGCCCGCGTCGCCCGCATGCTCGCCGGCGCGGGCGAGCTCGAGGGCGTCCCCGACGCCAAGGCCCGCGTGCTGCACAAGTACAACGCCCTCCCCGAGCGCCACAACGACATGATCCTCTCGGTCATCATGACCCGCTTCGGCCTCTACGGCGGCCTCGCCGTCCTCGGCCTCTACGGCCTGTGGTTCCTCGGCGCGTACATCACCGCGGCCACCTGCAAGGACGCCTTCGGCCAGCTCGTCGTCGTCGGCCTCACCGCCATCCTCTTCGCGCAGACCTTCATCAACGTCGGCATGGTCGTGGGCATCCTCCCCATCACCGGCCTCACGCTCCCGTTCATCTCCTACGGCGGGACCAGCCTCGTCACGGTCTGGGTCGTCACCGGGCTGGTCTTCTCCATCGCCATGCGTCGAGCCGTCATCTCCAGCATGGCCCCGCCATCGTTCGAGTTCAAAGATGAGAAGCCAACATACGGTGAGCCCAGGCCGCAACCAAAGATTGTTCCGTCACGAAGGCGGGGGGGGCGGCATGGCGTGGGGAGCTATCCGTAGCGCGAGGCCGGGGATCGGGAGGCGGGTTTCGGGTCTTCGCATTCGGACGTTGCGGGCGCATCTTCTTGCGCCGCGGCGGCCCCATACGATGATCGGCATGGTCATCCATTCCGCGATGCGACCGATCCGCATCCATCTCCGCCGGTCGCCGGGCCTCTCGGACGGCCATGCCGCGCAAGACAGCCCAACCACGGGCCGCGGCCCCCGCGAGTCCGCGAGCACCTCGCTCAAAGGCGACGAGGTGGTGGCAGGCGCCGTGCGCTGGGCGAGGTCGGACCACCTGCCCATGATGATGGAGGTAATGATGCACTCAGGAAGAATCGAGGTGTCTTCTCAGTCCGGTGGCATAGAGATCAATCGTCGCATCCGTTCGCAATGGCAAGGCATGTCTGATTTCTTGCGTGGGCGAAGTATCAACCTGCCTGATGGCATAGATGTCTTGGGAGTTGTTTTGCGAGGGAGCGGGGCAATCACGGATTTTGGTTTTAGTGGTCTTGGACCAGTGAGACTACTCGAGAATCAGACAATAATTGGCATGGACATAGGATTGCCTGAAGATATCTGGATCAAGAGTGATCTAGAAGTTGCCAAATTCATTTGTGATAGCATCGTCAGCGGCCTGCCTCGTGCATCATCTCTTATGAACAAGAGAGGGTTTATACATGATCGCACAATGTTCGAACACGAGGTCAAGTCGCTTTGCGACGAGTACGTCGAAAAGCTCAGCGTGTAGATAATGCGCTCGGTGGCACGGTAGAGGCTATCCCGAAACCCTTTCCGGGCTGGCGCGTATAGGTCGGCACGATGCTGACCCTCACGGACGAGCAGTTGGACTGGCTG
>DASZWV010000392.1:0-3879 GCA_035546115.1 Phycisphaerales bacterium | reverse complement strand
TGAACAGGATTGTCCCCACGATCTTCCCCACGTGCAGCGCCACATAGCACTCCCCGCCCGCGATCCGCTTGCGCGTCACCTCCTCCGGCTGGAACGCCGCCAGCGACTTGATCCCCCGGTCCGCGTGCTGCTTGTACGCCCGGTGCAGCAGATACGTCAGGTGCGCGAGCGAATCCTCCGCCTCCAGCGGACGAACCCGCACCCTCGCGGCCAGTTGCTTGTCGAAAATCGCCGGCGTGGACATCGTGGAGATTATATGGAGCGCAGCGCGCCGCGACGCATCCCGCGCGATTCGGCCCCTCTCCTCCTCACCTCCACTCCCGCCCTCCGTCACTCCTCCTCTACGCTCCCACATGTCCCATCCCGCCCAAGCCCCCCGCCCCGCGAGCCCGATCCCCAGCACCGGAGCCCTCCGCTTCCGCGTGCGCTACTGCGAGTGCGACCCGATGGGCGTCGTCCACCACGGCGCCTACATCCCCTGGCTCGAGATGGGCCGGACCGAGCTCCTCCGCGACGCCGGCGTCAGCTACGCCGCCCTCGAATCCGCCGGCGTCTTCCTCGTCATCGTCAAGCTCGAAGCCTCCTACAAGCGCCCCGGCTTCTACGACGACCTCATCGAGGTGCGAACCCGGGTCACCGGCGGCTCGCGCGTGAAAATCCTCCACGAGTACGAGGTCGTCCGGATCGAGTCCGCCGGCGGCCACCTCTCCTCCAGCGGCATCACGCCGCGCCACGGAGCCCTCCCCGGCGACGTCCTCATGGAAGGCGCCTCGACCCTCGCCTGCGTCGATCGCGAAGGCCGACCAAGCGCCATGCCCGACTGGCTCATCCCCGCAAAGCCATAGATAAGCAGAGCATGAGCGGAAGCCGATCGCCCCATCTCCTCCACTCCTCCTCCCCTCTTCTTCCCTACTTCCCCAGTCGCTCGATCGCCTGCGAAATGCTCGCGACCGGATCCACCGTCACGCCCGGCGGCGACTTCACGGTCCCCCTCGGCGGCCGCGGCACGATCATCCGCTTGAACCCCAGCCGCGCCGCCTCCGCGATCCGCTGCTCCACCTGCGTCACCATCCGCACCTCGCCCCCAAGCCCCACCTCCCCGATCACCGCCGTCCCCGCCTGAAGCCTCCGCTTGTAGTGCGCCCCCGCGATCGCCAGCAGCAGCGCCAGATCGCTCGCCGGCTCCACGATCCGGATCCCGCCCACGCTCGACGCGAAGATGTCCCGATCCGCCAGCCGCAGCTCCGCGTGCTGCTCCAGCACCGCGATGATCATCGCCAGCCGGTTGCTGTCCAATCCCGAAGACTTCCGCTTCGCCGCCCCCAGAAACCCCGTCGCCGTCAGCGCCTGCAGCTCCACCAGCAGGCACCGCGTCCCGGAGATGACCGGGCACACCACCGCCCCCACCTTCGCCCCCGCCCCGGGCTCCAGCACGCCCACGCCCACCCCCCCCGGCACCTCCCTCAACCCCTCGCCCGTCATCTCGAAGATCCCGATCTCCAGCGTCGTCCCGAACCGGTTCGTCACCCCGCGCAGAATCCGGTGCGCGTGATACCGGTCTCCCTCAAAGTACAGCACCGCATCCACCAGGTGCTCCAGCAGCCGCGGCCCGGCGAGCTGCCCGTCCTTCGTCACGTGCCCCACCAGCACCACCGCGATGTTCGACACCTTCGCCAGATACACCAGCTCCGCGCAGCACCGCCGCAGCTGCGCGATCGACCCCGGCGACGCATCCAGGTCCGCCTTGTAGATCATCTGCACCGAATCGATCACCAGCACCCGCGGCAGCACCCGCCGCGTCTGCTCGACAATCCGCGCCAGGTTCGTGTCCGCCAGCACGAACAGCCCCGGCGCATCGGCAATCCCCAGCCGCGAAGCCCGCAGCCGAACCTGCTCCGCGGACTCCTCGCTCGAGCAGTACAGAACAGGTGCCAGGGTGTCCAGGTTCCGAGGTGTCACGGCGCCGCCCGCCTCTTCCCCTTGACACCCCGATACCCCGACACCTCGACGCCTCTTCCCCATCGCACCCGCCGCCTGCAACAAAAGAGTGCTCTTGCCAATCCCCGGATCGCCCCCGACCAGCACCACGCTCCCCGGCACGATCCCGCCGCCAAGCACCCGATCCAGCTCGCCGATGCCCGTCGAAATCCGAATCGTCGACCCCGCTCCACCCCCAGCCTCCGCGATCGGCTTCGCCTCGGTGCTCTGGGTACCCCGGCTCTCCGAGCCGGGTGAGTCATCAACAGCCACGGATGTGCCGCGGATCCCGCCCCCCTCTGCCTGCCAAGACTCGATCAACCCGCGCTGCGGGTCCCTCGTCGCCGACTTGTCAACAGTCTGCTCCTCCAGCGCATCCCACGCCCCGCAGTCCGGGCACTTGCCCATCCACCGATGCTGGGCCGCGCCGCACGTGCGGCAAACAAAGATCTGGCGGGGCTTGGGCACGAATGACTCCTTGGGCTCGGGGGTTCGGGCGGATTGTTGCCGCCCTTCGCCCGAACCGTCTTCTCACAACAGATCCGCGAATGGACGCAACTCCGCAACCGTTGTGCTCAATTCCTGCCGCTCCAGCGTGGTCAGATACTCCTCGACCGTCTTCGGCGGATTCTTGAGGCGCACGCGGCAAGCCCTGACACAGGAGCAGACAGTGGAGGGGCTTAGGTCGAGCAGGCTGCTCACAAAGTCATCCGGATGCTGCGCCTCAATCCCCAACGGATCGAGCACCCCGCTCGGAAAGTGCCTCAGGTTCTTCGTGACGATGACCCCAGCCCCGCAGCAGATCGCCACGGCCAGCACGTGGCGGTCCTTTTCGTCCGGAAGGGCGATCCCCGCGGCCAGCGGCTCATAGCCCGTCACAAGGCAATCGAGCACCGCGCGGTCCATCAACCTGCGCACCTCCTCCAGCGACTCCCGTCGTATGTGGGCGTTTTGCTCCAGCACCGCACCGATCCACTCCTCGTGAATCGCATCGGTCCACCTCCCGAGCACGAGGTCCGTCGTCGCCAGTTGCACCGGCAGGCTGCGCAGAGTGAATGGATACAGCACGCACGCATCAAAGATGGCGGTGAATGTCCCCGGCACGCGCCCGAGTCTAATCGATCTCGAGCCCTTGATCCAGGCGGCTCAGTTCGTCCAAGACCCTCTGCCGTTCCTGGTGGATCCGGCGCTTGTACTCCAACAGATCCTTCAGCACGATCCGCCTGTGCCGATTGACCTTTGTGAACGGAATCTCGTGCCTCTCGAGCAGCTTGATCAGAAACGGCCGAGACACCCCGAGCAGATTCGCCGCCTGCTGCGTCGTGACCTGCGTGTGCACGGGCGCGAGAGAAATCGCCAGCCCCTGCGACATGCATTCCAGCATGTACCGAATGATCGGCAGCGCCGCCTTCGGAATCTCAATCCGCTCGGTGTGCGTGTCCTCTCTCGTCGTCAGGCTGATCTCCCCGCCCCGGAAGCGTGCAAGCCGCCTGTTCGATTCCTTCGCGACTTCCACGTCGGCCTCGGTTGGCGCCACGGGATCCATGACTGCGGTTGACATTCGCGTTCCCCTTCCTCGCGGCCGGCCTTCGGTCACCCGGCCACCAGGGTGTGTACTCATCGTACATACGCAACGTTCGTATTAAACGAAATATTCGCAACGAATCCGACCGATTTTTCCCTCCACAGCAGCGAACAAATCAAAAAAGCCCTATCAAAAACCTATTGACAACCCCCAAAGCAACCGTATATTACCCAAACTCGTGGCCCAGACCCCATCCATCTTCTTCGACCCCTCCCCCGAGATCGCCTCCGCCGTCCTCGCCGCTCTCATCGATCCCTCCCTCTCCTTCAACACCCTCGCGGCCGCCGCCAACACCACACCCGACGCCCTCTCGCTAT
>DASZWV010000391.1:0-3815 GCA_035546115.1 Phycisphaerales bacterium | reverse complement strand
GGGGGGGGGGCCGGGGATCGCGATGTTCGTGGGGCTTGGGGCGCCGCTGTTGGGGCTGATCGTGCCGGCGCTGTTGATCGCGCTGATGGTGTATCACGCGATGGTGATGAGGAGGGTGAAGTGGCTGGTGTATGGGGTGATGTAGGGGAGCGAGTGGTGGGTGGGGAGTTCCGAGTGCCGAGTTCCGAGTGCCGAGGGGGAAGAGATTATGATTAGGAGTAAGATTAGGATTAGGACCGGAATCGGCGCGGGAGAGCGTCGGTGCCGCGCACCTTGCACGGCGCACTGAGCACCCGGGCGAAGTGATGGGTGCCTCACGCTCTGGTGTTGATGGTGATGGCGTTCACATCGTCCTGCGGTGTGAGGCGGACATCGATTTTTTCGGTTGGGGCCGGGCGGAGCTTGAGGGCGATGAAGTCGGGCTGGATGGGGATCTCGCGCTCGGGGCGTTCGACGAGGACGGCGAGGCGGACGCGGCTCGGGCGGCCGAAGTCGAGGATCTCGCGGAGTGCGGCGAGGACGGAGCGGCCGGTCATGAGGACGTCGTCGCAGAGGATGATCTCGCGGCCCTCGACGGAGAAGGGGATGGCGGTCTTGCCGACGCGGGCTGCGGCGCCGGTCTCGGAGAGGTCGTCGCGGTAGAGGGTGATGTCGATGGAGCCGACGTCGGGGATGTTGAGTCGGTGGGCGATCTTGGCGGCGACGACGTCGCCGCGGCGGCGGATGCCGATGAAGGCGAGTTTCCTGGTGTCGGGGCAGGTGCGCTTGATGTGGTCGGCGAGCTGGTCGAAGAGCTGCTCGATGCGGGCTTCGTCGGCGATGGGGTTGGGCATGGGGAGAGTGTACAGCGGCGGGCTGTCGCGGAGGAACGGGGCCAGACGTTCGAACCTAGGATTTCGCATGCTTTCGGAGCATGTGGCGCGAGCGGATCGGGGGTATGCCGGGCTTGTCATGAGCGCGGCGGAGTATCTTGCGCTTGGGGAAAGGGAGCAGCGGTACGAACTCGTGAACGGAGTAGTGGTCATGTCGCCGGGTCGGCGGCCGCGGCACTGGAGATTCGTGGAGGAGGTGCTGGACCAGCTCAAGGCGTTTGCGAAGCCGCGTGGCGGGTTCGAGACGTACGCCGATACGGACTTGTGCATCGATGGCGTGACGGTGCTGCGACCGGACCTCTGCGTGTATGCGCGGCCGCGGGCACGGCGGGCGCCGGAGCGACTGGACCAGCCGCCGGACCTGGTCGTGGAGATCAACTCGCCCGGGAACAAGGCGTACGACCTGGAGACGAAGCGGAGGACGTACGAGCGGTTCGGGGTGCGGGAGTACTGGTCGATCGATCCGTGGGATCCGGCCGAACCGCCGGGGATGCGTGTGCGGGCATGGTGGCTCCAGGGCGGGAAGTTCGAGGACTTCGCGCGGGAGCGGGACGGGCTCGCGAGCCGGGCGATCGGGGGGTTTGTGCTCGACCTGCGGCCGCTGCGAGAGATCGCCGGGGAGTGACTCTTGCGGAGCGATGCCGCGGCGGTATGAGGCCTTCTTCGGTTCGAGGCATCAACCCCGGGCGAAGCTGAGCGTGAAGAGCACGATGGACATGACGAAGCCGTTGTGGAGGGCGTGGGCGGTGGCGGTGGCGATGATGTTGCCGCGCCATTCGCGCATGAGGGCGAACCAGAAGCCGAGCGCGGCGACCATGAAGAGTTGCTGGACGAGGTAGCCGTGCAGGGCGGCGAAGACGGCCGCGGAGCCGAGGGCGGCGAGGATGAGGCCGACGCGCCGGCGGAGGTGGCGGAACAGGCAGCCGCGGAAGATGGACTCCTCGACGACGGGGGCCCAGATGGTGGCGAGCATGAAGATGACGGCGAGCTCCCAGGGCGTGCCGCCCTTGAGCACGTCGGTGAGGCGGTTGCCGACGGCGCGGGGCTCGCCGCCGCCGGTGTACTGGGAAATCTTGTAGGTGACGTAGACGACGATGATGGCGACGCCGAAGTAGACGGGGAGGCCGGCGAGATAGCCGCAGATGCCCGCGCCGATCTCGCGGAACACGCCGCGGGGCGCGCTCCAGCCGATTTCTTTCTTCCATCGCGCGAAGGGCATGCCACGGAGGATGGGCCAGAAGATGGAGAGCGCGACGAGCCATTGCCCGCCGAGGAGGGCGGCGGTCTTGACGTCCGGGCCCCAGTGGAGCGCGGCGCCGACGGCGCCGACGATGACCTTGATGCCGAGGAACATGGCGAAGAAGACGGCGACGGTCTCGAGCCAGACGCTGCCGGGGGTGGCGAAGGGGATGCGGCGCGGGAAGGGGTTTGCGTACGGGTCGTGCGCCTGTTCCTCGGCGGTGGGCCACTCGGTGGGGAGGTTCGGGCGCGCGAAGGCCCACTTGATGCGGCCGCTGCTGAGGCGCACGAAGGCCACGATGAGCAGGATCAGGCCGACGAGCCCGGCGACGAATACCACGAAGCCGATGAAGCAGAAGAACAGGAGCAGAACGAGGCCGTCGGACGTGGCGGATTCGCGGAGGGTTGAGGACTTGTCGCCGCGGGAGAGGGCGAGATCCGCGAACCAGCCGCTGTGCTCGCGGAAGGACTTCTTGTCCGCGTCCGAGAGGGCGAGGACGGCCTGGTGGGAGGCGGCGAGTTCTTCGTCGGTGGGGGTGTGGGCCTTTGGAAGGACGAGAGAGGTCGGTGTTGTGACCGCGGCGTCGGCGTCCCGCTTGGGCGAGGTGGCGTCGAGAGCGGGCTGGGCGGGCGGCAGGCCGTAGATGGCGCGGACGATGCGCGTGTCGTCGTGCAGGGGGGAGGAGGGGTCGAGGGAATGCTCGACATCCTCGATGCGCCACCGGAGTTCATCTTTGTCGAGGACCTCGCCGGCGAGGATGGCGGCGCGGAGGCGATCCGCGGCCGGGCTGGGAACTTCGCCTTTTTTCAGGTGCGGAAGGTTGTCGACGCTGGCGGGGTAGTCGGGGTTGGCGCCGGTCCAGCCGGCGAACTGATCGGACATGGAGACGATGGCTGCCGAAGGGTCTTCGCTGGGCGAAGGGCCGCCGGCGGTCGCGGCCTGCTGGAAGACATCGCGGAGGAAGAAGACGAGCTTGCCGAGCAGGATGAACTCGGAGACCTGGGGGGCGTGGATGGGGCCAAGGCCGGCCGCGGCATCCCGGGTCTCTTTCTTGCTCGCCTCCTCGGGGCGCTGCAAGACGACGAGGACGGCGAGAAGGGAAAGGGTGATGACCCAGAGCCAGATGGGCGTGCGGCGAGGCTGCCGGACGTCGGGGACGGTGGAGGAGTCGAACGGGATGTTGGGTGAATGCCCAAGGTAGTCTCCGGGCGGCAGCGGGGGGGGAGACTGGGGTGGGAGCGGGGGTGGTTGGTCCATGGGGGTAGATCGGCAGAGGCGTGCGGAAGCGGAGATTAGGATTGGGATTACGACGGCGATTCGGACCGGATGGGGCGGCCGGGACGGGCTTGCTGCGCTCTTGACCGGAGGGGGGTGTCGGCTACTCTTTCCTCCCCCTGCTTGGATGCCGGGGCCGGGTTTGGCCCGGATGAGATCTTCAACTTTGCCGGCGGCTCGTGAGCCGGCCCGCCCCGCCCGGTAGGCGGCGTACCCCGCAGCATACACCAAGGTTTGGCGTGTGCTGGCTGGACCGCCTCGTGCGACGCCTGTGGAGGCCGCGGGGTGGAGGAATTGGTCGGTATTCCCCGAGCTTGCGCTCGGGGCTCTCTTGGAGTTGACCATGCGTCGGCAGACAACGCTTTCAACGCCGCAGACGGCGCCCGCGAAGAACTGGCATGTGGTGGATGCGACGGATGTGTCGCTGG
>DASZWV010000390.1:0-2020 GCA_035546115.1 Phycisphaerales bacterium | reverse complement strand
TGGTGGCCGACCTTCTGCGTGGAGGCCTTGCCCTCGGAATCGATGAGGGTGAAGCTCCGGGTTTCTTCGTCGGTGATTGGCTTGCCGTGGGCGTCAAGGCCGAGGACGCCGATGTAGACGGCGTTGTCGTCGAAGAAGATGCGGTCGATCTGGGCCATGCTCGCGATGACGACGGTGATGCCCTCGTGCTCCTGGATGAGCGGGGACTTGCCCTCGGGGACGGTGGTCTCGAGGGGGGAGCCGTTGATGGAGAGAGCGGCGCGGGCGCCGGGGGCGCCGAAGCAGACGAAGACCTTGCCGACCAGGGCCATGGCGCAGAGGTTGCAGTAGTCGAGGTTGGCGCGGCCACTGAGGCGGGTCTCGAGGAGACACCAGACGACGGACTGGTCGCCGAGGTCCACGGGGAGCGTGGAGCCATCGGGGAGGAGCAGGCTCATGGGCGCGGGGTTGTTGGCGCCGGCGTCGTCGCCGAAGACGAAGACGACGCCGCCCTGGCTGCCGACGGCGTGGATGACCGAGACGCGCGAGGAGGTCTCGCCCGCCTTGGCGGGGAGGGACTCGGGGAGGAGGGCCACGGGCTGGCGCGCCGGGTCGAGGTGGCTGAGCACGCGGCTGAAGCGCGAGGCGAAGGTGCAGATGCGGCGGACCGCGGGGAACTGGGCGGTCGTCTCGCCCTGCTCGCTGACGGGAGCGCCGGCGTCGGCCGAGGCGGTGGGGAAGCCGGCGGGGCCCTGCGTGATGTCGCGCCCGGCGCTGAAGCCGAAGTTCGTGCCGCCGTGGAAGGGGCTGATGTTGAACTGCCCGCCGGCGGCGAGGACCTCGGCGAGGCGGCGCAGGACGGCGCCGGGCGCCTTGGGCTCGGCCGCGGGCTCGCCGAAGATGTCGCGGCTGCCGAGCTGGAAGTCGATGACGATGCGGGGCTGGGCCGGGCGGATGGCGCCGAGCTGGCGGAGGTGGCTGAGCAGGGCGTCGTAGCCGGACCAGCCGTCGATCTCGCCCTCGACAGACTGCCAGAGGTCGTTGGAGTTGATGAGGGGGACGTTGAAGCCGGCCTCGCGCCAGTAGCGGTCGAGCTCGCCGAGGTAGGTGTGGGCGAGCTGATCGTCGCCGCAGGTGAAGCCGCCCTCGGTGCGGAGCATGATGATCGGGCCCGGGTGCGCGGGGGCGGTGGAGCCCTTGGGCACCGGGGAGCTCACCTGCATGTCGCGGAGCTGGCCGGCGAGGGCGGTGATGTAGCGAGAGCAGGCCTCGAGGAAGGGCTGGTTGGCGGTGCGGAGCTTGAGGTTGTCGATGGTGAGCAGCCACGGGGGCAGGCCGCCCATGTCGTAGCCGCCGTCGATGAACGGGCCGGCGCGCAGGATGCACCAGAGGCCGGCCTGGTGGATGAGGCGGGCGAACTCGCGGATGTCGTTCTCGCCGGTGAAGTCGAACTGGTTGTGGCGCGGCTCATGGCGCGACCAGACCACCGGCATCTCGATGCAGTTGAGGCCGGCTTGCTTGGCGGCGTGGATGCGATCGGCCCATTGGGCACGCGGGACGCGTGCGGGATGGATCGTTCCCGAGACGAGCCACACCCGCCGCCCGTCGAGCAAGAAGGATTGCCCGTCGTAGGTGATCGAGGCCATGGGCGGAGTCATCTCCTAGAGGAGGGATTCGGTAGGCGCTGACTCCGTCCAGCCCGGCTCCCTGGTTCAGGTGTCGGCTTGTCTCGCGTAGGTGCGGAAAGCCGGTTTCGGAATGGACCCGGATGATAGGGGGGGTCCGGTGATTCGCCATGACTTGGGGCGAACTGCGCCGAACTTGGGGGGATTGTGTTGTTGTTTGTGGGGATTGTGTGGGGAAAGTCGATGGCCGTTCGAAGCGTAGTTGGGGTGACAAGGTTGCCTTCGCCCGCGGGAGCGGGCGGGCGATGGTTGCCAGATGCGGAGCATCTGGTGACGGATGCACTGCGAACTTTTTTCTCTTTGGCTCTCACCCATGAAATGGGTGAGCGAGTCGCCTGCACACGTATCGGCCGCCC
>DASZWV010000389.1:0-16793 GCA_035546115.1 Phycisphaerales bacterium | reverse complement strand
GCCAGACCATCCATCTCCTTGATCAGCACCTCGGGATCCACCACCACCCCGTTCCCGATCACCGCGAGCCGTCCCGGATTCAGAATCCCCGATGGAATCAGGTGCAGCGCATACCTCTCCCCCTGCACCACCACCGAGTGTCCCGCGTTCGCGCCGCCGTTGTACCGAACCGTCGCGTCATACCCCGGCGCGATCAGATCGACAACCTTTCCCTTCCCCTCGTCGCCCCATTGAAGGCCGACAACCGCCGTGCACTGTGGTCTCGCAGAAGTCATGCGCCCGGATCGTTGGCGCCTCGATGCCTTTCTTCTCCCCATACCATCCCGTTCCCTATCCACCGGAGTCTCTTCATGACAGTGATGGTCACAGGCGGCGCAGGCTACATCGGCTCCCACGCCGTCCTCCGGCTCCTCCGCGACGGGCACAACGTGCTCGCCGTCGACAACCTCTTCCGCGGCCACCGCGAGGCCATCGATCGCCTCCAGACCGTCGCCCACGAGGGCGGCCGCAGCCTCACGTTCATCCCCGCCGACGTCGGCGACGGCCCCCTCATGGCCCGCCTGCTCACCGAGCACAAGGTCACCACGATCCTCCACTTCGCCGCCATGGCCTACGTCGGCGAGAGCGTCACCCAGCCGCTCCGCTATTACCGCAACAACACCGCCGCGACGCTCGCCCTCATCGAGGCCATCGAGCAGTCCTGGCAGGCCCCGCCCGCCCAGGCCCGCCATCACACGACCCTCGGCGCCCGCCCCTACACCGGCGTCGAGAAGTTCATCTTCTCCTCCACCTGCGCCACCTACGGCGAGCCCTCCAAGCAGAACATCCCCATCCCCGAGACCTGCCCGCAGCAGCCCGTCAATCCCTACGGCTGGTCCAAGCTCTTCTGCGAGCAGATACTCCGCGACTTCGCGGCCCAGGCATGGCGCGACAAAAAGCCCTTCTCCTGGGCCGCGCTGCGGTACTTCAACGTCGCCGGCTCCGACCCGAGCGGTCTCATCGGCGAGCACCACGAGCCCGAGACCCACCTCATCCCCGTCTGCCTGCAAGCCGTCCTCGGCCAGCGCGAGGCCCTAAGCATCCACGGCACCGACTACCCAACCCCCGACGGCACCTGCATCCGCGACTACGTCCACGTCTCCGATCTCATCGACGCCCACATCACCGTCATGAACGCCCTGAAGCCCGCCGAGCACCGCTTCTACAACCTCGGCATCGGCAAGGGCCTCTCCGTCCGCCAGATCATCGACTCCGTCAAGCGCGTCACCGGCAGGGACTTCCGCGTCATCGAGGGCCCCCGCCGCCCGGGAGACCCCCCGGAGCTCTACGCCAACCCGGCCAAGATCAAGTCCGAGCTCAACTGGTCCGCCCGCATCACCGATCCCGACCAGATCGTCGCAACCGCCTGGAAGTGGTTCCAGGCAAACCCAAAGGGCTACGCGTCCTGATCACCTCCACACCTCTCCACCTACTCACCGCCTGACTCTCTCTGCACCTGCACGCCTTCCGCTCTATGTCTCTCACACTCGCCCTCAGCCCCTACCACCTCGCCACGCGTGAACCCCCCGCGATGGCCGCGCTCATCCTCGCCGATCACGTCGTCACGCTCCTCCCCCAGCCCGCCGAGGGCTCCTCGCGCAAGGCCGTCGGTTCCGCCGTCGTCGAGTCCCCGCACTACTTCCGCCTCATGGAGTCCTGGCGCTGGTCCAGCCCCCTCTGGACCGCCGGAGTCATCACCTCCGGCATCGACCACGACGCCCCCGACGCCGATCTCCCCGGCGTCTACCAGTCCATCGCCGAAGAGGACGACCTCGCCTCCCTCCGCCCGCTCACACGCGGCGCCGAACAGCGCGCCGCCGAAAGCTCCGCCAAGGCCCTCGACTTCATGGCCGCCGATCTCCTCCGCGGCGGGCCCGACCCCGGCATCAACATCCCCATCTGCGCCGCCCTCGATCGCTTCGCCCTCCGCCACAACCTCTGCGCCGTCCGCTCCGGCATCTCCTCCATCGCCCAGCGTGCCGAGGCCCGCATGGGCCGGCGGCTCTTCTCCATCGCCGTTCCCATCCTCACGCGCGCCGGCGGAGGTCGAATCCAACTCCTCCGCTACGACCTCCACGCCGAGCTCAGCGCCCTCCGGTCGGCCACGGAAGACGCCCTCGCCGCGGCCGCCGAACGCCTCAGCGCGCCAACCCTCGCCAATCGCATCGACGCCCTCCACCGCGCCGCCGAAATCTACACCGCCGCCTTCACGCAGTGGGCCATCCAGGGCGCCTCCGGCGACGACGAGAACGCCGAGCGCATCACCAGCGGCTTCATCAGCCTCACCGCCGTGAGCGTCCCCGCCGACGCCATCCTGCGCTCCAGCCAGGCCGCCATCCGAGCCCTCGTCCCCACCGGCCGAGCCCAATCCACCGAAGCCCCACCCACGACCGACCGCCTCCTCACCCTCGTCATCCGCGAGATGTCCGTTTCTCCCGCCTGACTCGAGGGGTGCCGTATGGGTGCGGTGGTCGGCCGCTCTGGGCCGGCCACGCGGGAACCGGACGAGCACGTATGGTTCCACCGTGAACCGCCTCGCCAACTCCTCCAGCCCCTACCTCCTCCAGCACCGCAACAACCCGGTCGACTGGTACCCCTGGGGAGATGAGGCCTTTGCCGAGGCCCGCCGTCGTGACATCCCCATCTTCCTCTCCATCGGCTACTCCACCTGCTACTGGTGCCACGTCATGGAGCGCGAGTCCTTCGAGAGCAGCGGCATCGCCGCGCAGATGAACGCCTCATTCGTCTGCATCAAGGTCGATCGCGAGGAGCGCCCCGACATCGACGACATCTACATGGCCGCCGTCCAGGTGTTCACGCACCGCGGCGGGTGGCCCATGTCCGTCTTCCTCGAGCCCGCCTCGCTCAAGCCCTTCTGGGCCGGCACCTACTTCCCCGCCGAGCCCAGGTTCCAGGGCGTCCCGACCTTCCCCCAGGTGCTCTCCAGCATCGCCGAAGTCTGGAACAACCGTCGCGACGAAGTCCGCCAGCAGGCAGACTCCCTCGCAGAGGCCGTCCGCGAGCGCATCGCCGCCCAGACGCAACCCATCCGCATCGGCGAGAAACAAGTCACCGAGGCCGCCTCGCAACTTCTCCGCCTGCACGACCCCCTCCACGGCGGCTTCGGCCGCGCCCCGAAGTTCCCGCAACCCGCCTTCCTCGACCTCCTCATGGAAGTCCGCCGCGCCGCCGGCGACGACCAGACTCGCAGCGCCGTCGACAACGCCCTCAACACCACGCTCACGAGCATGGCCCGAGGCGGCATCTTCGACCAGGTCGGCGGCGGCTTCCACCGCTACAGCGTCGACGAAAAGTGGCTCATCCCGCACTTCGAGAAGATGCTCTACGACAACGGCGCCCTCGCCGAAACCTACAGCCGTGCCACGACCCTGGCCGGCTCTGCGGCCAGCGTCGTGCCGGGCGCACCCGATCCAACTTTCACGCTCCTCTCCCGCACCGCCCGCCGGATCTGCGACTACATCCTCCGCGAAATGACCTCCCCCGAGGGCGTCTTCTTCTCCGCCCAGGACGCCGAGGTCAACCACCGCGAGGGCCAGAACTATCTTTGGACGCACCACCAACTCATCGAGGTCCTCGGCGAGGCCGATGCGGCGCTCGCCGCGCACACCTACGGCCTCGATCAGGGCGCCAACTTCCGCGACCCGCATCATCCCAGCGAACCCGCGGCCAACGTCCTCTTCCTGGCGCACGACGCCGACTTCGCCCGCCTCGACCGGATCAACAACCGCCTCTACGCCGCCCGCGCCAAGCGCGACCAGCCCGCCACCGACACCAAGATCATCGTCGCCTGGAATGGCCTCATGATCGCCGGCCTCGCTCACGCCGGAAGCGCACTCAACGAGCCCCGCTTCACGGCCGCGGCCGAGCGAGCCGCCAACCACATCCTCAACTCCACCAGGCAAGGCCTCACCCGAACCATCGGCGGCACGCCGACCCCGGCCTTCCTCGAAGACTTCGCCCTCCTCATCCACGGCCTCCTCGCCCTGCGTACCCCGGCTCTGCGAGCCGGGTCTGCTTCTTCCTCTTCCGCCTTTCTCCAGGCCGCCCAGCGCATTACCGCCGAAGCCGAATCCCTCTTCTCCGATGCCTCCGGCGGCTTCTTCGACACCCGCGCCGACCAACCCGATCTCTTCGTCCGAGCGCGCTCCATCCACGACGGCGCCATGCCCTCCGGCTCATCCGTCATGATCAACAACTACATCACCCTCGCCCAGTTCACCGGCGACAAGACTTACGGCGCCAAGGCCGCCCAGGCCCTCGCCGCCATCTCCGGCCACATCGCCGAGCACCCCCTCACCGCGGCCAACGCCGTTCGCGGCCTCCTCCGCCTCCTCACCCTCGACCGCGCCGCCCTCGACCACCCCCTCGCCGGCGCACGAGCCCCCGTCGCAGCCAAGCAAACACACGAGCCCGACAACGTCGTCGAGATCATGTCCGCCGTCGATCACATCGCCATCGGCAAGGATCCGGTCGGCATCATCCTCAAGATCCGCATCGCCCCCGGCTACCACCTCACCGCCGCCGACCCCGGCGAAGGCTTCGTCGGTCTGTCTCCCTTCAAGGTCTTCCTCACGGGCGCCGAGTCGGGCGACAGCGGAACAGGTCACGGCAGCAGTGGGGGAGCCCTCAGCATCTTCGCCGACTACCCCAAGGGCACGCCCATCCCCGAGCAGGACAACATGCTCGCCTACGAGGGCGAGTTCGATCTCCCGATCGTCCTCGAGCGCGATGAATCCAAGCCCTGGACCACAACCCCGCTCATCGCCATCCGCTACCAGGCCTGCACCAACCAGGCCTGCCTCGCCCCCAGAACCGTCGAGCTCGACGTCACGATCGAAGAGCAATGCGAGTAGCTGTGCCGATGCAATCGAGAGAGCCCCGAGCGCAAGCTCGGGTC
This sequence comes from Phycisphaerales bacterium, assembly GCA_035546115.1. Taxonomy (GTDB): domain Bacteria; phylum Planctomycetota; class Phycisphaerae; order Phycisphaerales; family UBA1924; genus UBA4658. The sequence continues at coordinate 11,836 of DASZWV010000389.1, read as the reverse complement.
GGTCGTTTTCTCGGCAAGCCCCGGATGGGCGCCAAGTTCATGGCCGTGGGCGTGAGCACAAGGAGCGCGCCAGGATGGTGATCAACCTCCAGCGTGGCGACCGAGGCTGCGAAGTCGTACTCCGCTCATCGCCCGCCCAGCCCGCACCCCGCGCACACACCCGCCTCACGCCGCCTTCGCCTGCTGTCCCGTCTGCGCCGGCTTCTCGCCCGCGGGCTCTGCAACCACCGTCTTCTTCTCCGGCACCCGGATCGTCGCCCCGCAGTTCTTGCACCGCACGTTCTTCCCCCGCGAACTCGTCGGCACCGCGAGCACCTTCCGGCACGACAGCGCTGGACACATGATGCGAATGTGATCTTCCGGCATTGCAGGCATCCTTACAGACCGAGACGGCAACACCCAAGGAATCGACCGGTCCTCCAGCGCTCTTCAACCCTCGCCCCCCGCCGAGCGGAGTTACACCCTCTTATGGGACTCATTTCGATACCAACATGAGCCACGTTCAACTCCGGTCGTTCTCTGCGCCTCTGTGCCTCCGTGAGTCGCCCTACGCCTTCCCTCGCCCCGCCCACCCCCCCAGCCTCGGCCCCGCTCGCCGCGCCGCGTACCCGATCACCGCCACCCCCGCCACGATCATCCCCACGCTCAGCCACTGTCCGCGCGACAGCCCCATCCACCGCTGCGTCACCAGCTGCGCATCCGGCAGCCGGATCAGCTCCGTCAGGATCCGCAGGATCCCGTACACGATCAAGAACACCGACCCGATCACCCCCGGTTTCCTCGGGCGCGCCCACGCGAGCCACAGCACCGCCCCAAGCACCAGTCCCTCCGCCGCGGCCTGATACAGCTGGCTCGGATGCCTGCTCGACACGAGCGTCTTGAGCTGCTCGTTGAGCTGCGGCGAGTGCCGCCACGCCTCGTGCGCCAGCCGGTGCAGCCCCTCCCGCAATCCCTCCGGCGTCGGCGCGGGCGCAAGCGTCTCGGCCAGCCTCAGCACCTGGTTCCACTGCTCCGGCGTCTGTACCAGCTCGCGCCCCGGCGATGTCGCCAGCGTCACCGGATCCGTGTGGCACAGGTCCAGCTCCTGCGGATACTGCACCGCCCACCACGGCGCAGCCTCCCCAGGCTTCGCCACGATCTTCCCCAGCAGTTCCCCGTTCACAAAGTTCGCCAGCCGCCCGAAGAACAGCCCGGCCGGGCAGATGAACGCAACCACGTCGCACACGTGCATGAACGCCGATCCGGGCGTGAGCGGCGCCGACTCCGGCGGCGGCGTCCGCAGGTTCCACCGGCTCACGATCCACCCCGCGATGATCACGCCCACCATCCCGCCATGGCTCGCCATCCCGCCCTGGTTGATCGCCAGCAAGCCCCACCACGGAAACGCGCCCGAGAAGTGGTAGAACAGCGCCGGGTCGTACACCAGCGCATACCCAAGCCGCCCGCCCACCAGCGCCCCCCCGATGAACCAGATCAGCGCATCGCCCACCCGCTCGTACGGAATCGCGATCAGGCGCCGCTTTGAGAGCCACCGCAGCAGCAGATACGCCACCCCGAACCCCGCAAGGTACGCCAGGCCATACCAGCGGATCCCCACATCATCCCAGAAGCGAACGACGAACGGCGAGAGTGTGTGCAGCCAAATCATGAGAGAGTGTGAAAGTCGAAGAGAGAATACCTTCAGCGAGCGTCGATGTTGAAAAACCGTCGCGTGTTCACGTTCAGTTGCTCATGAAACTCCTCCCACGCCACTCCCCGCACCTCCGCGAGAAACCTCGCCGTGTCCGCCGTGTACGCCGGCAGACACGGCCGCTTCCCCCGATGCGGGATCGGTGATAGAAACGGCGCATCCGTCTCCACCATGATCCGCTCCGCCGGAACCATCCTCGCCGCCTCGCGCACCTCCGGTGCGTTCGGATACGTCAGCACCCCCGTGAAGCTCGCCCACGCCCCGAAGTCCAGCAGCTTCCGCATGTCCTCCGGCCCCCCCGTGAAGCAGTGGAACACGAACCGCTCCGCCGGCAGACTCGTCCGCCGCAGCACCGGCAGCAGATCATCAAACGCCTCGCGGCAATGAACCACCACCGGCAACCCCGCCGCCTTCCCGATCCCGCCCGCGCTCCCGTGGTTCACCGACTCGATGAACGCCAGTTGCTCATCCAGCACCGCCCGCTGCACCTCCCGCGCCGGCTTCGGATAGTGGTTGTCCAGCCCCAGCTCGCCCCACCCCACGCACTTCGCGTGCGAAGCCACCACCCGCAGGTTCTCCCAGACATGCACGGGCCCCGCCCGCCGCGCCGCCCGCTCATCCCCCAGATCCGAATGCAGCGGATGCACCCCCGCCGTGCACCACACCCGCTCATGCCCCTTGGCGATCTCCAGCGCCTCCAGGCAATCCGCGGTCGTCGTCGAGATGGTGATGCACCCCGAAACCCCGGCCGCCGCGGCCTGCGCCAGCGTCCGGTCCACGCTCCCCGCGAAGTCGGGGAAGGTCAGATGGCAATGCGTGTCGATCACCGCGAACAGTAGCAACCGCATCAGCCAGATACCCTTGTGCGGAGACCCTTCCATGACCCGCCGTCTGCCCGCAGCGCTCCTGCTCGTCATCGCCATCCTCGCCGCGGCGTTTCCGGCCGCCCTCGCCCGCGCCGACGTCCTGGACGACTACTGGTACCTCGTCGAGGTCCAGGGCAAGAAGTGCGGCCACATGCACGCTTGGACCATCAAGGACGGCAACCGGTTCACGACCCACAGCGAGATGCTCATGAAGCTCAAGCGCGGCGAGTCCATCGTCCCCGTCGAGCTCTCCTCACGGTTCACCGAGTCCGCCGACGCCAAGCCCCTCAAAATGCGCTCCGAGGTCAAGCTCGGGGCCATGCCCACGATCGACGAGTACACCTTCAAGCCCGACGGCGTCGAGGTCACCCACACCGTCGCCAACTCTCGCCAGACCGAAACCAAGCCCCTTCCCGACGGCGAATGGCTCACCCCCGTGGCTCTCGGCAACTACATCGAGGCCCGCATCGCCGCGGGCGACAAGGAAATCACCGCCCGCTCCATCGAGCCCACCGTCGGCACCAAGCCCGCGAAGCAAACCCTCAAGCTCATCGAGAAGACAACCATCGACGTCGTCGGCAAGACCGTCCCCGCCCTCAAGTGGTCCTCCACCAGCGACCTCGTCCCGAACGTAGAATCCACGGAGTACACCGACGACAAGGGCGTCTCCCTCCGCTCCGAAAACGACATCGGCGGCATCAAGGTCGTCCTCATCCGCGCCGACAAGGCCGTCGCCCTCGCCAAGGCCGACCCGCCCGAGCTCCTCGAATCCACCTTCATCCGCCCCGACAAGGCCATCAGTTCCCCCCGCACATCCCACACCGCCGACTTCACCGTCTCCTGCCCCGACGCCCCGCTCGGCGACTGGCCCACCAGCGCCGCGCAAACTGTCACCAGGATCGACGACCACACCGCGAGGGTCCACGTCGAATCCTCGCGCACCTCGCCCATCCCCGCCGAAGAAGCCGACAAGCCCGAGTTCCGCAAGCCCTCCTCGATGATCAACTCCGCCGATCCGGAGGTCCTTAAGCTCCGCGATCAGGCCCTCGCCGGCCACGAAAAAGAAGCGCCAGCCGCCCGCGCCGAGCTCCTCCGCCAGTTCGTCTTCCACTTCATCAGCAAGAAGTCCTTCGACGTCGGCTTCGCATCGGCCGCCGAAACAGCCCGCACCCGCTGCGGCGATTGCACCGAGCACGCCGTCCTCCTGTGCGCCCTCCTCCGCGCCGCCGACATCCCCGCCCGCTGCGTCTCCGGCCTCGTCTACGTCGAGGGCGCCGGCGCCCCGAACACACTCGCCGCCAGGGGCTTCTTCGGTTACCACATGTGGGCGCAGGCCATGCTCCCCGGCGATGACGGCAAGCCCCACTGGACCGACCTCGACGCCGCCCTCTCCCCCTCCATCCCCATGGACGCCACGCACATCGCCATCAAGCCCACCTCCCTCGCCGACGGAGAAACCGTCAACGCCCTTCTCGACATCCTCCCAACCCTCGGTAAGCTTCGCATCAAGGTTGGCGAAGTGAAGTAACCCGGTGCCACGGGCTTCCAGCCCGTGGCTTTCAGCCGAACGTTGAATGCCTACCTCTCTTCCCGCCGATCTCCCCCGCCTCCCCGTCCGCGCCGAGGACTCCCACAAGGGCATCTTCGGCACCGTCGCCATCATCGCCGGCCGCGCAGGCCACGACACACGCATGCTCGGCGCCGGAGCCCTCGCCGCCACCGCCGCCCTCCGCGCCGGCGCGGGCCTCGCCAAGCTCGTCATGCCCGCGCCCATCCTCGACGCCGCCCTCACCATCTGCCCCAGCGCCACCGGCATCCCCCTCCGCGTCGATCACGACGGCGACATCGTCCCCCACGAGTCCGCCGAAACCCTCGACTCCGTCCTCGAGTCCGCCACCGCGATCGCCATCGGCCCCGGCCTCGGCGTCTCCGCAGGCTCCGCCGCCGCGGTCCTCCGCATCATCCAGCAGGAAGAGCTCCCCGTCGTCATCGACGCCGACGCCCTGAACGCCATGGCCCAGATGCCCGACCTCTTCCGCGACTTCCGCGCCGCCGCGGTCCTCACGCCCCACCCCGGCGAGTTCAAGCGCCTCTGCTCCGGCCTCGGCCTCAAGAACGACCTCGGCCTCGCCGACTCGCGTGAAAGCGCCTGCACCGCCCTCGCCCAGCGCCTCGGCCGCATCGTCGTCCTCAAGGGCGCCCACACCGTCGTCTCCGACGGCCAGCGCACCTGGACCAACACCTCCGGCCACCCGTGCATGGCCACCGCCGGCACCGGCGACGTTCTCACCGGCCTGCTCGCAAGCCTCATCGCCCAGTTCTGCCCGCCCGTACCGCAGATGCTCATGCGCACCAGGGCCCGGCAGATGCCCGCCGATCCCGCGCGCCCGCTCGACCTCTTCGACGCCGCCCGTATCGCCGTCTGGGCCCACGGCGCGGCCGGCGAACTCTGGGCCGCCCAGCACCACGCCGGCGCAGGCATGCTCGCCCTCGAACTCGCCGACCTCCTCCCAACGGCCATCGAGCGCGCGCGAAAAACGCCCTAGGCGCCATTCCTCCACGCCTCCGCGCCTTTCCACACGCTCACTGCAACTGCCGCGGCCCCGTGCTCGCCACCAGCCGGATCGTCGGCGCATCGTTCCCCACCCCGATCCGCAGGTCCGCATCGTCGTTCGGGTTCACCGTCAGGTCCATCGTGGCCTTCACCAGCCGCGGCCCGACGTCGTACTGCATGATGAACGCGCACTCGGTCACGTTCTTCAGCAGCGGATGCTCCTCCAGGAGCGCCCCCGCCGCGGTCATGTGCTTGTACCACAGCTCGTACTGGTTCGCCCCCACCGTCCGCCGCTCGATCCGCGTGATGTTGTTCGTCCCCGCCTGCAGGTCGGCGTCGGTGATGAAGTCCATGTACGTGCTCGTCAGCGGGTTCTGCGTGTTGTCCAGCACGTCCGCCGGCGCTGGGCCGAACTGCGAGCCCGTCCGGATCATCGCCAGCACCCGGTGCACCACGATCCGCGACACCACGTGCGTCGAGGCCGACTCCGTCGTGTGCTTGTACCCGCGCCACGCCGCGTTGAACGCCTGCAGCGTCGCCGTCAGGAGCGTCGCCGAGATCACCAGCGCCACCATCATTTCCACGATGGAGAACGCGCGCCGACCCCTCGACACCTTGAAACCTGGCTCGTTTCTCATTGCTTCCCCTCGTGGTAGCTCATCGTCAGGTCCACCGTGCTCAGCGGCAGCGGGATCCCGTCCGGCATCGGGATGTTCGGGTTGTAGTTGATCGTCACCCGCCCGTACCCGTAGAAGGGGATCGGCGTCGAGCCGCTCGGCTGCGGCTGCGTCGAGTCCACGTCCGGTATCCCATCCCCGTCCGTGTCGTACCCGACGATCCGCTGCCCGCCGATGATCGGCAGCGTGCTCGGGTCCACCGCCTCGCCGTCGCCGTCGTTCGGGCCGAAGTACCCGATCGTCGCGTTGAAGTTCGCCGGATTGCCGACGGGCGTGCCGTTCTGCACCAGCGGCCCCTGCCCGTACACCGGCGCAAACGTCATGAACAGCGCCCCATCCACGCTCGCGTTCCCGCGGATGTCCATCACGCCCGCCACGATCGACCCGCGAAGCTGGATGTTCTGCGCCACCGGAGCGCCCGAGCCCGTGTACGAGTCCGTCGGCGCATCGTACGAGCCCACATCCACCGAGTAGTTCGGCAGCATCAGGCTCGACTTGTTGATCTCCACCAGCTCCGACGACGTCGGGTTCGCCGACGGGCTCGAGTCGTTCGGGTTCGTCGTCGTGAACCGCGTCGAGCCGGTGAACTGGATCTTGTTGCGGATGTTCGTGTACGCCGTCGGCGTGTCCGACACGATCGACCCCACCAGCAGGCAGTTGTGGAACCGCAGATTGTTCGAGTACAGCTTCGTGTTCCGCGCCGAGCCCGTCTTCACCGACCCGTTGATCGTCGGCGGGTCCGGGAACGACGTGTAGTTCGCCGGCCCGTCCGCCACGTTCCCCGTCGTGTACCTCAGGAAGTCGCTCTTGTCCAGCGGCTGCGTGTTCGCCTCCGGAACGTTCGTGCTCGAGTTCCACACGTACTGCCCGTAGAGCGACCAGTTCGGGTGCGTGTTGTCCGTGTACGACCTCACGTACGTCACCCCGATGAACGTGCAGTTCACGAACAGCGCGTTGCACCCCATCGGGATCTGAACGTCCTTGAACGTCATGTTCTGGTACCGCGGCCGGAAGTAGAAGTCCGCGTACGCCGGGCTGTTGAACGGCATCCGCTCCCAGATGTGCTGCCCCACCTTCGACACCACGTAGCTGTCCGCAAGATCCGACCGGAAGTACATCGGCGCGTTCGGGTTCGCCGCGGCCTCCGTGTACGTCGGCAGATTCGCCGACGAGATCCCAAGGTTCGTCGCCACCTGCGTGTCGAACGCGGCACCGGCCGCCAGGTTCTGCAGCGCCGTGTTCGCCGTCGAGAACGAGCCCGAGTCCAGCACCGGCAGCTCGTCGTCGCCCGCCCCGAACCGCGTCGGCGTGTCGCCCGCGTTCGGCACGAACGGTCCCTGAAGAAGGTCCGCGTACGAGCCGCCGCGCGCCGTCGCCCAGTCGCTGGACGTCCCCTTGAACAACAGCCGGCCGTGCACCTTCGCGTACTGGTCCTTGTAGTTGATCACCCCGTCCCGATACCCCAGCGCGCGGTCGTTCGGGTCGTTCAGCGCCGAGGTCGTCGTGATCCGGTTGTTGTCGTTCGGGTCCACGAAGCCGTACACGCCGTTCTTGTTGCGGTCCGGATTGCCCCCGTCGATGAGCAGCGCCAGATCGTCGTCCGACGTGAACTCCGCCGAACGCCCGTCGTTCACCGTGCCGCTCGTGAACCGCGACGACAGCACCACATCCCCGTCGTGGTTGGCGTCGTAGTGGTTGATGAAGATGTCGAACTCGTCCACGTACCCGTCGTGGGTCGCATCCGCGAACGCGTTCGCAGGCCACCCCTTCGAGGTCAGCTCGGCGCCCCCCGGCAGGCCCTGGCTCTCGACGGGATGCCCGACCCGCAGCCGGTTGTCGCCATCCACGTCGTACTGCGCACACCCCTGCCTGAACCGAAGCAGCTTGGCGTCCAGCGAGGCGTCCAGGTGATCAAAGTCCCCCTTGGTCTCGATCGGATCGCCGTTGGTCCGCGTCACGTCCGTGTACCGCGCCCCCAGCGTCCCGTTCACGATCACGTTCTTGCCGATCATGATGCGGCTCGGGCTCAGCATCGCGTGCTTGGGCTGCTTGGCAAGCCGCACGTCCTCCTGGATCGTCCGCCCCACCAGCCGCGCCCCGGAGTCCGTCGAGGAGCCGCGGTACAGATACCCCGACCCGTCCGCGCCCACGCTCGAGTACCCCGTCACGATGATCCGGATGTCCGTCCCGTTGGCCAGCGGCGCATAGGTGATCTGGTACGCGCTCGCCTTCGCCCCCGCGACCGACACGTCCGTCTCCAGCCCGATCAGCGCCGTGCGCACCCAGTTGTTCGCCTTGTACACCGCCGTGTCCACCGTGCTCGGAGTGAACGTCCCCGCCGCCGTCGGGAAGCCCGTCGCCAGAACGATGTTCTGGTCGCACGAGTGCGCGCTCACCAGCGCATCCATGATCCCGCGCACCACCACCGAGTCCACCCGCCCGTTCTTCGCCCCGGAGATCGTGATCGTCCCATCCCCCGACGTCGTCGTCCCCGTCCACAGCCGGTCGCCGAACCCCGCATCCACGACCCCCTTGCTCACGATGAACCGCCCGACGGCGTCGGCCAGCTGCTGCTTCGCGATCGCCATCCCCGTCTCCGCCGCGCTCATCGCCTTCACCACGTGCAGGTGCGTCGACGCCGTCCGCAGATTCCCCTGGCTCGCGATCGCCATCGCCACCGACAGCGCGCTGAACATCACCAGGAACATCATCGCCAGGATCGACGCCACGGCGCGCCGACGGCCGAACAGCGACGCCCGACGCCGGGAGCGCGCGCGCCCTCCCCGCCGGCCGTACGCCCCACATCGTCCTTCGCACATTCGCTTGACGGCCACGTTGTTCACTCCGCTACGCCACTCACGGCACGATCCAGCTCACCCGCGCCATCTCCGTGTCCGCCGAGTCGTACGGCCCGCGGTAGCTCACGATCACCGTCACCCGGATCGGAAACTTGTCGACGGCCAGCCCCTTGAACCCCGTCCCCGCGTTCGGCGCCAGCGTCGCGTCCTTCGCGTACGTCACCGAGTTGTTGAACGGATCCACCTTCACCACGTGGACCTCCTGCGTCCACCCCTGCAGCGGCACGATCTGCCCCGACCCGTTGGTCCGCACGCTCCCGCTCGAGTCGATGTCCGGGATCACCGTCCCGAACGCGTCGATCGGTCCGGGAAGGTCCCCGTCCGCCCACCCCGACGTCCCGTTGGATGCGAACCTCAGGTTGTCGAACGCCGTGACGTACGCGAAGTCCGTCGGCCCCGTGTCGCTCGCCCGCGGCGACCACCCCTGCAGCACGCTCCCCGAATCCACGTACAGCCCGTTCACCGGATCGAACTTCGGCAGCCGCCGCGTCAGTTCCCGGATCTCGTTGGCCAGGTAGTTCGCCGTCGCCGCCTGCGTCGACCACGAGTTGGATCGCAGGAAGGCCTCCTGCGCCTGCACCAGCGCCAGCACCCCCACCCCGATGATCACCGTCGCCAGGGCCGTCTCGATCAGCGTGAACCCGCGCCGACGTCGGACGTGTGATGTCGGATGTCGGATGCCAGCCGACGCGCCCCGCCGGAAGGCGAACCACGTGAGGTCGGATGTTCTCGAAGGTCGATGGTTCATGGGAGTCGGTCCTGCGCGCTGACCCTGGCATGTTCGGATATCCAATTCGAGCGGGGCATCGGCAAGGTCCGAGAGCGCAAACCCGGCGGCACATCCGACATCGTCCCTACTTCACCAGCGAGCTCATCTTGAAGATCGGCAGGATGATCGCCATCGCGATGAAGCCCACGATCGTGCCCATCAGGATGATCATGATCGGCTCGATCATGCTCGTCACCGCCTTGATCTTCTCCCGGAGCTGCTTCTGGTAGTACGCCGAGATCTCGTCGAGCACCTCGCCCAGCTTTCCGGACTCCTCGCCCGCCGCGATCATCTGGCTCACCGCCTGGGGCAGCAGCCCCGTCCTCTGCAGCGGCGCCGCGATCTTCTTGCCCTGCTTCACGCTCGAGTACACCGTCCGCCACATCGACCGGTACATCCGGTTGCCCGAGATGTCCCCCGTGATCGCCAGCGTGTCCAGCATCGGCACGCCCGCGTTGATCAGCTGGCCCATCGTGTGCAGCGAGCGCCCGATGTACAGCGCGCGGAACATCCCCTTGAGCACCGGGATCGTCAGCCGCATCTTGTCGAACCACCACCCGCCCACCTCGGTCTTGGTTGTCGCGTACACGGCCCCGATCAGCAGCGCCAGCGCGCCCACGCAGAAGTACCAGTTGTGCACCATGAAGTCCGACAGCCCCATCAGGAACTTCGTCGCCCACGGAAGGACCTCCTCCTTCCCCGCGAACACCGCCCGGAACTTCGGCAGCACGAACGTCAGCAGGAACACCGTCACCGCCACCGCCATCGTGCCGATCACGCCCGGGTAGATCGACGCCCCGATCACCATCTTCCGCGTGTCGATCTCCTGCGCGATGTACCCCGCGATCCGGTCCAGCATCTTCGCGAACGACCCCGACATCTCCGACGCCCGCGTCATGTTGATGTACAGCGGACCGAACAGCTTCGGGTGCCGCGCAAGCGCCTCCGAGAACTGCTTGCCCGACTCCACGTCCGTCTTGAGCCCGATGATGATCTTCTTGAACGCCGGGTGCTCCGTCTGGTCGGCGATGCCGTCCAGCGCCGCCCGAAGGTTGATGCCCGCGCGGATCATGACCGCCAGCTGCGTCGTGAACTCCAGCACGTGCCGCTGCTTCGGCTTGCCCGCGTTCAGCTCCGCCAGCTTCGACATGAGCGAGCCCGTCTGCACCCCGCCGCCGGCCGGCGTCACCGACACCACCCGGTGCCCCTGGTTCCGCAGCACGCTCGCGGCCGTCGCCACCGAGTCCGCGGAGAGCACCCCGACCTGAAGGTCGCCGGCCGTCGTCTTCACCTGATAGCGGTAGCTGGGCATGGTGGTCGGAGGTGTCGAGGTGTCGAGGTTCCAGGGTGTCAAGGGGCCCGTTCCCCATGCATCCCGTCACCGCGATCTCTTCACGCTCGTTGTCTCCTGCTGATCTGGTTTCTCACTCGACACATGACACCTTGGCAACTCGACACCCGCATCAAGCAACGAGCATGCGCTCCAGCTTGTCCGGATACGCCGCCTGCGCGATCGCATCCTCGCGGCTCACCATCCCGTTGAAGTACAACTCCGCGATCGCCGTGTCCAGCGAGCACATGCCCAGGGCGCGGTTCGTCTCGATCACGTTCGGGATCTCGAAAGATCGGTTCTCGCGGATCAGGTTGCGAACCGCGGGCGTGCACAGGAGCACCTCGACCGCCGGCACCATGCCCGGCTTGTCGATCCGGCTGAACAGCGTCTGGCTCACCACCGCCTGCAGCGTGTTGGCCAGCATCGAGCGGATCTGGTTCTGCTGCCCGGCCGGGTACATGTCGATGATGCGCTCGACCGTCTGCGACGCGTTCACCGTGTGCAGGGTCGAGAGCACCAGGTGCCCCGTCTCGGCGGCCGAGATCGCCAGGGCCGTGGTCTCCAGGTCGCGCATCTCGCCCACCAGCACGATGTCCGGGTCCTGACGCAGGGCGTGCTTCAGGCCCGAGGCGAAGCTCGGCATGTCCGCGCCCAGCTCGCGCTGCTCGATGAGGCACCGGTTCGAGGTGAACGCGTACTCCACCGGGTCTTCCAGCGTGATGATGTGCTTGCGGTACCGCTCGTTCATCGCCTGGATCATCGCCGCCAGCGTCGTCGACTTGCCCGAGCCGGTGTCGCCGGTCACGAGCACCAGGCCGCGCGGCAGGTAGGTCAGGCGGGCGATCACCTCGGGCAGGTTCAGGGCCGCCAGCGGCGGCACCTTGGTCTTGATCGAACGCATCGCGATCGCCGAGCAGCCGCGCTGCATGTGGGCGTTCACGCGGTAGCGGGCCAGGCCCGGCGCGGCGTACGAGAAGTCCGAGTCCTTGATCTGGTCGAACTTCGCGAGCGCTTCTTTGCTGGCCATCTCGGCGACCATGGCCCGCGTCGTCTCCGCGGTCAGCACCGGATAATCCATCGGGACCATGA
>DASZWV010000388.1:0-17665 GCA_035546115.1 Phycisphaerales bacterium | reverse complement strand
CAGCGCGATGAGCAGCGAGCAGTGGGCGGGGATCATGCGCGGCGACGAGTCGTACGCGGGGAGCGAGTCGTTCTTCCGCCTCCGGAGCGTGCTGCGCGATCTCACCGGGTTCGAGCGGTTCCTGCCGACGCACCAGGGGCGGGCCAGCGAGCGGATCCTGTTCGAGCTCATGGGCGGGAGCGGCGTGGTGGTGCCCAACAACGCGCACTTCGACACCACGCGGGCGAACGTTGAGCACTCCGGAGCCGAGGCCGTGGACCTTCCCATCCCGGAGGCCGCGGACCCGCGCAGCCGGCATCCGTTCAAGGGGAACATGAACGTCCCCGCGCTTCGGGCGCTGATCGAGCGTGTGGGCGCGAGCAACATCCCGCTGGTCATGGTGACGGTGACCAACAACACCAGCGGCGGGCAGCCGGTGAGCCTGGAGAACCTGCGCGAGGTCCGGGGCATCTGCGACCGGCACGGCATCCCGCTGTTCCTGGACGCCTGCCGCTTCGCCGAGAACGCGTGGTTCATCCGGACGCGCGAGCGCGGCCAGCAGGGGCGGGCTCCGCGCGACATCGTGCGCGACATGTTCGCGCTGGCCGACGGGGCGACGATCTCGGCGAAGAAGGACGGCCTGGTGAACATCGGCGGCCTGCTGATGTTCAAGGACGAGGCGCTCTTTCGGCGGGCCTCGAACCTGCTCATCCTCACCGAGGGGTTCGTCACCTACGGCGGCCTCGCCGGGCGCGACCTGGAGGCGATGGCCCAGGGCCTGACGGAGGTCGTCGAGGAGGACTACCTCTCGTACCGCGTCCGGAGCGTCGAGTACCTCGGCGAGAAGCTGCTCAGGGCCGGCATCCAGATCATCGAGCCGCCGGGCGGGCACGCGATCTACATCGACGCATCGCATTTCGCGCCGCACATCCCCGCCGAGCAGTTCCCCGGCCAGGCGCTGGTCTGCGGCCTGTACCGCATCGCCGGCATCCGCGCGTGCGAGATCGGGGGCGTCATGGCCGGTGCCGGGCGAAGGCCGGCGATGGAGCTTGTCCGCCTCGCGCTGCCGCGGCGCGTGTACACGCAGAGCCACATCGACTACGTTGCCGAGGCGTGCGCCGAGCTGTTCGCGCGGCGCGGCGAGCTGCGCGGCATCCGCATCGTCGAGGCCCCGGAAGCCCTGCGGCACTTCACCGCCGAGTTCGCGGAGATCTGAGGGCGCGCGCCGTGGTCCGCGTGCGCGACGCGGGACCATCGCTCCCGAGCGCTCCCCGGGGAGCGCGTGCGGCGGAAGGGCCGCCCGACGCGATCAATCGCACCCGCCGAGCCACGAGTTCAGGAAGTCAAAGATGTCCTGCGTCTCCAGCGTGTTCGAGTGGTTGAAGTCGGCCGCGAGGTCGGCGGCGAACCAGGAGTTCAGGAAATCGAAGATGTCCTGGACGGCGATGCGTCCGTCGCGATTGAAGTCGGCGTGGCAGATCGGGGGAATGACGATGGCCCCGGGGTCGATGCGTCCCACGATGCCGACGGCGCCGAACGTGGGCGAGGCGGTGTAGAAGAGCGTGCTCGTGGGCTGGTTGGGCGAGCCGTTGCCGAAGGCGATGCCCTTGAGGCCGTTGATGCCGAGGGGGCCGTTGGCATCGGCGAGCGTCGTGAGGAGAGTGCCCTGCGCGTCGAACGCGTTGATCCGTCCGTCGCCGGTGTTGGCGACCAGCAGCGCGCCGCTCAGCGTGCCGAAGCCGGCGGGCGCGATGGCCATGCCCCACGGCCCGTTGAGCGCGCCGCCGGTGATCAGGCGACGCTGGAATGTGCCGTCGAGATTGAAGATGCTGATGATGCCGCTCCCCGCGCCGGGCGCGGCGTTGAACTCTGATTCGTCGGGGATCGCGTACGCGACGAAGACGCTCCCAAGGAAGGTCTGCACGTTGAAGGGCGCGAAGGTCGCGGGCAGGTTGGGGTCGACGAACGCGGCATTCACCGGCGTGAACGTGCCGTTGAACGCATCGACGTGCTTGCCGAGGAAGTCCGTGGCGTACACGAAGTCGCCGGCCGCGCCGGTGGTGAGCGCGAGGCCCGTGTAGATCGCCGGGCCTCGCCCGGGGCCCGCGATGCCGCTGTGATCGACGACGATGCGGGCGTGCGTGTTCTGCGGAAAGCCGGGTGCGCCGGGCTTCCAGCCGTTGATGGTGCCGTTGAGCGTCGCGAAGACGAAGCGCGCGGGGCCGGTGTTCAGGCTGTCATCGAGGACCTGGAACGCGGGGCCGGGGTTGGCGGCGATTCCCGAGGGGGTGCCGAAGGAGAAGGGAGAGTTCACGGCGACGGAGAGCGCCTGCAGCGTGCCGAGGCCGTCGTACAGCGTGGCGCGCCCGCCGATGTGGGACGTGACCCACGCCGGTCCCGCGGCGCCGAACGCGATGCCCCAGGCATCGCTGAGCCTCTGATCAAGGCGAGCGACCGGGTCGCAGCAGATGTTCGTGACGAGCTCGTTGTTGAAGAAGGGCTGCGCGAGGGCGGAGCCGGAGAGCGAAAGAGCCGCCGCCAGCGGCAGGGCGGCGGCGCGCAACGTGCGCGCACAGACAGCGTGGACAGAGAGAGCGAGCATGACTCATTCCTTGTGCGTTGTGTCCGGATGGATGCTCGCGGTGTGCGATGCTTGTCGCCTCCCCCTACACAGGGTGGGCCGCGATTCCGATTCCGAGCCGTTGACTTGTCAATCGCCCATAGATGTCGCGCCGCGAGCAATCCATGCACCTGCGGCATGTTTTTTCGAATGATTCCAGAGCCCCGGGAGAGCCCGGGGCTCAGCGCTTGCGGGCGATCACTTCATACACGGGCGGGCAGACGATGAAGCGCGCCGGATCGCGCTCGATGCGGGCGAGGTCGTCGAGGGCCTCGTCGCACTCGCTCTGCTTGATCAGCCCCATGGAGACGAGCTTGGGCGCGTAGGTGCGCCACCACGTCAGCGGCCAGGCGAGCATCGGGTCCGCGGGGGATTGTCCGCCGCGGGCGATGCGCTGGTGCACCTGGATGAGCTCGATCGTGAAGCCGTGGCGGATGAGAAACGCCGGGAGGCGGCCGACGACGTCGGGGTCGCCGCCGCGGGACTTGAATGATGCGGCCGTGGCGGCGACGAGGCGGTCGTGGGAGGCAAGCCGCGGCGCGGCGGTCATGCCGGTGTACGCGAAGTAGTCGTGGATGACCAGGCCCGCCCCGGAGCGCAGGCACGCGCTCGCGCCCGCGATGACCGCCTCGGGATCGGGAACAAAGCAGAGCACCCAGCGGGCCCAGGCGCCGTCGAAGGGGCCGAGATCGGCATCCGCGAGCTTCTGCACGTCGAGCACCTGGCCGCTGAGCTGCGGCAGGTTGCGGGCCGCGGCCTGCCTGCTCAGGTGCTCGATGAACGGCGCGGACTCATCGACGCCGACGACCGAGCCCTCGGGCGTGACGAGCTGGGCGAGATCGAACGACGCAAACCCGGGACCGCACCCGACGTCGAGGATGCTCGAGCCCATGCCAAAGCCGGCCCGCTTCCACGCGGCGGATGCGGCGTCGGACCACAGGCGATGCTGCAGGCCGAGGCGGGCGAGTTCATCGTTGCCGGTGCCGAGGACATAAGGCTTGGAGGGGGCGGTGGTCATCGCGTTGTCGATCTTCGATTGCGGGTTTCGGATGGCGGATCGGTGGAGGCAAACAGGCGTGCGCCCTCGAGGTGCAGCAGTTGCTCCTTGCGCCACAGGCCACCGCCATAGCCGGTGAGGGTTCCATCGGACCCGATGACGCGGTGGCAGGGTATGAGGATGGCGATCGGATTGTCGCCGTTGGCGCGGGCGACGGCGCGGACGGCCGCGGGTCGGCCGATGGCGCGGGCGATGTCGGCGTAGGAGCGGGTCTGGCCGCAGGGGATGGTCCGCAGCACGTTCCAGACGCTCCGCTGGAACTCGGTGCCGCGAGGATCGAGCCCAACGGTGAAGCGCGCTTCGCCGGTCTTGAAGTAGGCCGCGATCTCGCGCTCGAGTTGCTCGAGGTGCTCGCTTGGTCCGGTGTCGATCAAGCCGGGCCGCGCGTCCGGTGGATCAGCATCGACAAACTCGAGCCGGCAGACGCCTCGATCGGTCGCGCACGCGAGCATGGGGCCGATGGGTGTGTCGAGCGTCCTGCCGACGATGTCGACGTCCGTGGACATCCGGCCGGGGCGCGGCGTGGTGGCGGTCATGCCCTCATTGTGGCCGCGTCGCGCCGCGGGGCCACAGCGCACGAGCGCAAATGTCGGGCCGGGGATTCGATGCGCCTCAGGCGGCCCGGGGCCCGTCGTCCACCGGATCGGGGAACCTGTACGAGTCGGTCAGGGCGTCGGCGTCGTCGCGCAGCCGGTCGAGGCTCGACTGCATGCGGGCGAGCGTGCGCTCGACGTTGCGGATCACCTCGTCCGTGGATTCAACGCCGATGCGGGCCAGGACGTCCGGGTTGTCGTTTTCGGACCGCGGGAGGGCGTGGACGACGGCGCCGACAAGCGTCCGGCGCGCCGTCGCCATGGCCGCCGGAAAGCGGAAGGTGACCGGCGCATCCGAGGATGGATCGGGCGGTTCCTCTTGATGGAGGCGAAGGTGTGACATGGCAAGTTCCCCCGGCGTGCTGGCGCCCTGACCACGGGCCGAACGAGCGATCGGCAAGTGCAGGGCGCGGCTGGACCGGGCGCGTTCGCACGAGCCACAAGGGACCTTGACGAGGGGCCGACAGACGGGAAACTCCACGCAGGTCCGCGCGCGGTGGGCCGAGAACCGGCCGCGGCCGTTTTCCCGCAGCGCGCGATAACAGGCTGTTAGACTTGTTCCATGGCCCGCGCCTCAGATCCCATCGCCGCACGCCAGGCCGCGACCTGGATCGTGAAATCCCTGCGAGACGCCGGGCACACGGCGTACTTCGCCGGCGGGTGCGTGCGCGACGGGCTGCTCGGGCTTCACCCGACGGACTTTGACGTGGCGACCGATGCCCCGCCCCAGCGCGTGCGGGGGGTGTTTCCGCACACGGCGGAGGTCGGCGCGGCCTTCGGCGTGGTGCTCGTGCACCTGCGTGCGGGGGAGTATGGCGGCGGCGCCCCGGGCGAGCGCAGGGGCGATGGTCGCGTCTCGGTGGAGGTGGCGACGTTCCGCAGCGACGGCCCGTACAGCGACGCCCGCCGGCCCGACACCGTGCGATTCTCCGATGCGCAGAGCGATGCGCAGCGACGGGATTTCACGATCAATGCGCTGTTTCTCGACCCGCTGGCCCCGGCGGATGATGCGTCGAAATCCATCGCCGGTGCGGAGCTGCACGGCCGGGTGATCGACTTCGTCGGCGGCATCGCCGACCTCAAGGCGGCGGTCATCCGTGCGGTTGGCGATCCCGACAAGCGGCTCGCGGAGGACCATCTGCGGGCGCTCCGGGCGGTGCGCTTCGCATCACGCCTTGGATTCCAGTTGGACCCGGGCACGGCGAGCGCGATCTCCCGCCACGCGTCCGATCTGCGCGGCGTCAGCCGCGAGCGCATCGGCGAGGAGATGCGCCGGATGTTCGCCCACCCATCCCGCGCCCGCGCGGCGGAGATGCTCGCCGATCTGGGGCTCGACGCCGTGGTGCTCTCGCAGCAGGGGATCAAGACGCCCCTGACGGTGCTGCGCGGCCTGCCGCGTGATGCGGATTCCGTCTTGGCGATGGCCGCGTGGGCGATCGATCGCGAGTCGGCACGCGAGGGGCGCGCGCGGGCCGACTGGCTCGCGGCCCCGAGCCAGGGCCAGTCACGCGGCTGGCGCGAGGCGATGTGCCTGAGCAACGATGAGACCGAGGAGCTCGAAGCGATCCTCGCGACAACTTGGGTGATTGCCCAACGATGGGAAACCATGCGGATCGCCGAGAAGAAACGGATCGCCTCGCGACACGTGTTTGGTAAATGCTTGGGTATCGTGCGGGCCTGGGAGAAGGCCGTCGCGGACCGCCTGGATGCGGATGTCGGGCGGTTGGAGTCCGACGGGATCGGGGTCAACCCTCCGCTGCTGGTGACAGGAGACGACTTGGTGGCGGCGGGAATGAAACCAGGCCCCCGGTTCAAGCGGATTTTGGATGAGGTACGGGATACCCAACTGGAAGGCCGCATCCGCACGAGGGCCGAAGGGATGGAACTTGCGGGCAGGCTTTGGAACTCGCAGCAGGCCTGAACGTCTAACAAAGGGGGCTCCGGGGGCGTTCGAGTAGAATCCCCGGCCCGTTCGGGCCGCGGAGACGGCGCTTTGGAAGAGAAGGTTGCGGGCGGGGCGAGCGGGGAACCGTCGGCACGCGGCCGCGGGCATGGTCTGACGAGCAAAGGAAGGACGCACATGAAGGTCCCGATGAACTGGCGGCGAGCGATGGGGGCGGCGGCGATGGCGCTGAGCGTGCTGGGAGGGGGAGCGGTCCTGGGTCTGGCGGGGCCGGCGATGGCGCAGACGGGCGCAACGAAGGATGCGCCCGACTACTCCAAGATGCAGAAGCGCGATCTGATCGTGTTCACCAGCGGGAACCAGGTCGAGGGCGTGGTGCTCTCGGAGACGGACACGCAGGTGCACTTCCTGCTCATGATCGGGGGGATCCGATCCGAGACGACCTACGACAAGAGCACGATCCTCGAGATCAAGCGGAACGAGTTCAAGCCCAAGGAGACCAAGGACGGCGACAAGTCCGAGGTCAAGGACGAGTCGGCGCCGGTGATGTCGTCCTCGAGCGGGAACTCGTACGACCACCCGGTGGACGACAAGGGCAAGCCGATCCCCGCGGGCGCGACCAAGGTGTACATCATGAACCTGACCGGTGAGTTCGGGCACGACGTCTCGAACACGCCCATGAAGGAGGCGATGGACGACGTCGTGAAGGCCCAGCCCGACGTGCTGATCGTCCGGTTCAACAACGACTTCTCGCTCAACGGCGAGGAGACCGCGGACTACGGCATCGACCTGTACCAGTACGACGTGCTGGAGAAGGCGCGCGAGCTGGACACGCTCCTGATGGACCGCATCAACCTCGGCGGCGAGTTCAAGAAGAAGCCGCACGTGGTCGCGTGGATCAACAAGGCCCTCGGCGGCGCGGCGTTCCTGCCGTTCACGATCCCCGACATCTACTTCACCTCGGAGGGCCGCCTGGGCTCGCTGGGCGTCATGGAGACGCTCTTCGCGGGCATGGGCGACGAGGTCGTCCGCCAGAAGCAGCGCTCGCTGCGCGTCGGCCGGGCCAAGGGCCTGTGCGCCAAGGGCGGGCACGACGAGCGGCTCATGAACGCGATGAGCTGGGGCGCGTACGTCCTGTCGTACCGGATCGTCGGCGGCAAGGTCGAGTTCTACGAGGGCATGCCCCCGGGCCCGGACTGGTTCCTGCTCAAGGACGACGGGTTCGTCAACGAGGCGCACCGCGACACTCTCCAGGACCGCGTCCGACTCAAGGGCAACGACTTCCTCACCCTCGACGCCCCGACGGCGTTCAACATCGGCTTCAGCAAGGGCACGGCCGACACGGTGGACGACCTGCTCGCCAAGATGGGCATCACCCGCAACTACGCGCTCATGAAGACCAAGTCGCCCGAGATCTGGAAGGACTGGAGCCGCAACATCGACAAGGCCGAGGCCGACGTGACCCGCCTCATCCGCGAGTTCCGGGCCGTCGAGGTCAAGCCCCCGGCCCAGTACGAGCAGCGCACCGAGGCCCGCGGCCGGCGCATCCGCCTGCTCGAGCAGATCAAGTCCATCGTCAAGGTCTACCGCGAGGCGATCAACCCCCGCAAGGTCGGCTCGCCCGACGGCCTGATCGACCAGCTCGACATCACCATCGACCGCATCAAGACCGAGCAGACCCTCGACCGCCGTCCGTGACGGCGGCCCCCGGGGGCGCGGGCTTCCTACGCGAAGGCGCGGCAGACCATCGGAGAAACGGAACGTGCGGATCGGATTCTTCTTCAAGGCACTCGCGATGACGCTGGCGCTCGCCGGCTCGGTCGCGATGGCGTCGCGTGCGATGGCCGACAGGATCATTCTCAAGGACGGCACCGTTCTTGAGGGCAAGATCACCCGCGAGGGCGAGCGGTTCTACTTCATCACGGTCAAGATCGGCGGCATCGAGCAGAACAAGTTCGTCAATCGCGACGACGTCAAGTCGATCGAGCGCGACTCGGCCCCGGCCCCGGACCCGGCGGCGGCGGTCAAGGCCCCGGACGCCGCGCCCGAGGCGGCCGCCAAGGAGGGCGAGCACCACTCGGGCGCGACGCGCCTGGCGCTCCTGCACTTCGGGCCGCCCAACTCCTGGCACGGCACGGTCGAGAACATGGTCGGCCGCGACATCGGCGTGCGGGCCTTCCGCGAGGTCGTGCCGCTCCTGGAGAAGGACAAGGTCGACATCGTCGTCATCGCGGTGAACTCCGGCGGCGGCATGTCTCTGGAGATGCCCAAGTTCCAGGACCTGTTCGAGAAGGTCTACAAGCCCAAGTTCCGCACGGTCGCGTGGATCGAGTCGGCGATTTCCGCCGCGGCGATGGCCCCCTGGCCGATCGAGGAGTACTACTTCACTCCCTCGGGCAACATGGGCGCGTGCACGGAGTTCAACATGTCGAACCTGGTCGCCACGAAGGGCGCGCCGCTCGAGGAGATCCTCTTCCGCATGGAGAAGGTCTCGGGCTGGGGCAAGAAGGACCCGGCGATCATGCGGGCCATGCAGATCATGTCGCCCCTGAGCGTCGACATCGATTCCAACGGGGAGGTCCACTGGCGCGCCGACGAGGACGGCCAGGTGGTGCTCAACCACAAGGACAAGATCTTCACCATCACCGCGAGCGACGCGGTGAAGTACAAGTTCGCCCGCGGGATCGCGGCCACGCAGGAGGAGCTCGTCAAGGCCATGGGCCTCCAGGAGGCCGAGTGGGTCGCCCAGGACGCGACCGACTTCGTGGACAAGAGCCTCCGCGACAACGACGCCGCCTTCAAGGCGTTCAACAAGCTCTTCGAGGAGTACGAGTTCCACATCGGGCTGGCCCAGCAGCTGCCGGACAAGCAGCAGCGGTCGATCGAGCTGGCCCGCGCCAAGAAGCTCCTCGCCGAGCTCAAGTCCAAGCTCTCGCTCAACGCGGTCTTCCCGCTGTTCGTCGGAGCCACCCCGGAGTGGTTCAAGGAGCAGGAAGACCTCATCAAAAAGCTCGCCGAACTGCCCTGAATCGCTCCGTCCCCCTGTTCCCGCTGGAGATTCCCATGACGCTCACACGATTCCTCCGACCGCTCGCGATCGCCCTCGCCCTCGTCGGCGCGACGCTCCTGGCGCCCATGGCCAGGGCCGACAAGATCATTCTCAAGGACGGCACAGTCCTCGAGGGCAAGATCACCCGCGAGGGCGACAGGTTCTACTTCATCACGGTGAAGATCGGCGGCATCGAGGAGAACAAGTTCGTCAACCGCGACGACGTGAAGTCCGTCCAGCGCGACGACCCGACGCCCAAGACCGACGAGGCCATCAAGAAAGCCGAGGAGGCCAAGGAGGCGGCCGCGAAGGACGAGAGCCGCCACGACGGCGCCACCCGCATCTGCATCCTGAACTTCGGCCCGCCGAGCGACTGGCAGGGCCAGTACGGCAACGAGGTGGGCGTCGAGATCTCGGCGCAGGCCTTCAAGGACGTCATCCCGATGCTGGAAAAGGCGAAGGTCGACGTCGTCGTCATCCGTGTGAACTCCGGCGGCGGCTACGGGCTGGAGGCCGACAAGTTCCGCGACCTGTTCGTCAAGGAGTACAAGCCGCGCTTCCGCACGGTGGCGTGGATCGAGTCGGCGATCTCCGCGGCGGCGATGTCCCCGTGGGTGCTCGACGAGATGTACTTCTTCCGCAAGGGGAACATCGGCGCGTGCACGGGCTGGTACGGCCCGCTGATCGCCGTGAAGGGCGCCGAGCTCGAGGAGATGCTCTTCAAGATGGAGAAGGCCTCGGCCTACGGCAAGAAGGACCCCGCGATCATGCGGGCCATGCAGATCATGAAGCCGCTGAGCGTGGACATCGACGAGAACGGCGAGGTCCACTGGCGCCAGGACGAGGACGGGCAGTTCGTCCTCAACAAGAAGGGCCACATCTACACGATGACCACCAGCGAGGCGATGAAGTACAAGTTCGGTCGCGGCGTGGCGGACACCAAGGAGGAGCTCGTCAAGGCCATGGGCATCCAGGAGGCCGAGTTCGTCGCCCAGGACGCCAGCGACTACATCGACAAGAGCATCCGCGACAACGACGCGGTCGACAAGCACAACAAGGTCGTCTTCCAGAAGTACCAGCTCGCCATGAGCCTCGCCGAGCAGCTCCCGGACAAGGAACGCCGCGGCATCGAGCTCGCCAAGGCCCGCCGCCTCCTCAGCGAGATCCGGGGGTTCGTCAAGCTCAACCCGAACTTCCAGTTCCACATGGGCGTCGACCTGAGCCCCGAGTGGTTCAAAGCGCAGGAGGACGAGATCAAGCGGCTCGCCTCCCTGCCATGAGCGCGGCGTCCGGACCGCGATCGAGCATCGGATTCGAGCAGGCCCCGCGAACGACGCGGGGCCTGTTTTCTTTTCGCCTGCTCGCGGGCGGCGATCGCGGGGCCGGGGTACCCTCCAAACAGCCATGAAATCGAGCTTCCTGAAGGTGGGATTCGACGGTGCATCCTGGACGCAGATCGAGCCGCTGGTGGAGCAGCTCAAGTCGCGCCCGGTGTCGAGCGCGGCGGATCTGGAGCGCTGGCTGCTGGATCGGAGCGACCTCGAGGCCGCGTGCAGCGAGGCCCGGGCGAACCTGTACATCGCGACGAGCTGCAACACCGAGGACAAGGCCGTCGAGGCGGCGTACACGCGCTACCTCGACGAGGTCGGCCCGAGGCTCGAGGTCGCGGGGTTCGAGCTCGACAAGCGGCAGGTCGACCTGCACGAGCACTTCCCGCTCGACCCGGAGCGCTACGAGGTGATGGAGCGCTCCAAGCGGGCCAGCGTGGAGCTGTTCCGAGAAGAGAACGTGCCCATCCAGACCGAGCTGGCCAAGCTCAGCCAGGAGCACGGCAAGATCACCGGCTCGCAGACGGTGGTGTTCGACGGCCAGGAGCGCACGCTCCCGCAGATGGCCCAGTACCAGCTGCGCCCCGACCGCGCCGTGCGAGAGTCCGCCTGGCGCGCCGTCGCGGACCGAAGGCTCAAGGACCGCGCGGCGATGGACGAGCTGCTGGACAAGATGGTCGAGCGGCGCGACCGGATGGCCCGCAACGCGGCGTGCGCCGGGTACGTCGAGTACGCCTTCAAGTCCATGCAGCGCTTCGACTACACCCCCGCGGACTGCCGCGTCTTCTGGAACGCCGTGGAGAAGCACGTGGTCCCGCTGGTGCGCCGGCTCGACGCCCAGCGGGCCGGGGCCCTCGGTCTGGGCGGCGCGAGCGAGCTGCGTCCGTGGGACCTGAGCGTCGATCCGAAGGGGCGCGCCGGCCTGAAGCCCTTCGACGGCGGGCGCGAGCTCATGCGCAAGACGCGGGCGGTCATGGAGGCACTCGACACGCGCCTGGGCAGGATGACCGCCCGGCTCGGGAGCGCCGACGAGGGCGCGAATGGCTCCAAGGCCCTGATCACCGAGTGCCTCGACCTGGACTCGCGCAAGGGCAAGCGGCCGGGCGGGTACCAGTACGTCCGCGACCTGTCGCGCAAACCGTTCATCTTCATGAACGCCGCGGGCCTGCACAAGGACGTCATGACGATGGTCCACGAGGCGGGGCACGCCTTCCACTCCATGCTCGCCGAGAACGAGCCGCTGGTCGAGTATCGCCACAGCCCGATCGAGTTCGCCGAGGTCGCCAGCATGAGCATGGAGCACCTGACGATGGCCCACTGGGGCGTCCGCGGCGGGTTCTACGACAAGGAGGAAGACCTCCGCCGCGCCCGGCGCGAGCACCTCGAGGACTCGATCTCGATCCTCGCGTGGATCGCGACCATCGACGCCTTCCAGCACTGGATGTACGCGAACCCGAAGCACACGCACGCCCAGCGCGATGCGCACTGGCTCGCGCTCGACCAGCGCTTCGGCCACGCGCTGGACTGGTCGGGCCTCGAGCCCTCGCGCCAGAGCCTCTGGCAGCGCCAGGGCCACCTGTACAGCCACCCCATGTACTACATCGAGTACGGCATCGCGCAGCTCGGCGCGCTGGGCCTGTGGCTCAAGGGCCGGCGCGAGGGCGAGAAGGCCGCGGTCGATGCGTACGTGCGGGCCCTCACCCTCGGCGGAAGCCGGCCGCTCCCCGAGCTGTTCAAGACGGCCGGTCTGAAGTTCGATTTCGGCGAGGGCCCGGTGGCGGGCGTGGTGGAGGCAGTGGAGGGGGAGCTGGCGACGCTCCGGGATTAGTCGAGGCAAGCGTGAGGACGATGTTGCCCTCCTTGTGATCCTCTTTCGGAGTCGTTGCCCTCACTCGTCCCGTTGCGCCTTGTGCCGCGCTTCGTACCCGCACGTTTGGCACGCGAAACCCGGCGATCCTGTGTGAGAGCGCCGCGCGGCATGGTGGTTCTTCCTCACGTCCCAAGGACGACCGGCATCAGGGCCTCCGACCAGATCGCATACCCCGCCGCCGACGGGTGCAGGTAGTCCGGCATGATCGACGCCGGCAACTCCCCATCCGGCCTGAGGAACTTCGGCCCAAGGTCCATCCCGACCACGTGCACGCCGTCGATCAGCCCCGCGATGCGCACGTTGACCGCGTCGATCGTGTCGCGCAGCGGGTTGGGCCACTCGCCGCGCGGGAAGACGTTGATGAGCAGGATGCGGGCGCTCGGCAGGCCCCGGTGCAGCTCATCCACGATCGCGCGGATACCCGCGGCGATCTGCTCGGCGTTGTCCGAGCCCGTGTTGTTCGTCCCGATCATGAGCACGACCCACTTGATGTCGTTGTTCGGCGCGCTCAGCGCCTCCAGCAGGCCGTGGTCGAGGCGCCCGAGCACGTGCTGCGTGCGGTCGCCGCCGATCCCGCAGTTGATGGCGTGTCGCGGCGCCCACGTCCTCTCCCACTCCGCCCGGCCCGCCCCGGCCCATCCCTCGGTGATGGAATCACCGAGAAAGGCGATCTCGTGCCCGCCCTTGCGCGCCTCATCCACGATCCGCTGATGACGCGCCAGCAGGCCGCCGCCGGTGCGAAAGTCGGGCAAGGCCGCGGCCGGCGGCGGTGTCTGCCGGTCCGGCGGGGGCGGGGGCGCATCGTGCGGCGGCGCGGGCGCGCCGGGCTCGGGAAGCGGCGCGGGACGCCGCTCGGCGGGTCCCTTGTGGGTAGAACAGGCCGCGAGGGCCGCGCACATCACCCCCGCGAGCACGAGACGTTTGGCTGTCATGCGGTGAATGTAGCCCGGCGCGGCCGGTCGGGATCAGCACCCGCCAAGCCAGGCGTTCAGAAACTCGAGGATGTCGGCCGGGCCGAGGCTCCCGCTGTGGTCGAAATCGGTCGCCGGGTTGCCCGCGAACCAGGCGTTGAGAAACCCGAAGATGTCAGTCACATCCACCGTGCCCGAGTGGTCGAAGTCGGCGGGGCAGACGGCGCCGGTGTACTCGTACGCGCCCAGGTCGGCATAGGCGAACGGGCCGGTTCCGGCGTTGGCCGTGTACGGGTCGTCGTAGAGCGGAACACCCTCGAGGTCCACCGGCGCGAACCGGGTCTGCGAAGAGTCCGCGCGATCGATCGCGGGCGAGCCGGCGCGCAGGTGGTAGTCGTTGTCGGCCCACGTTCCCGGGTCGTTGTCGGCGCCGCCGGGCGAGACGAACCGGGGGTCGGCGCCGAGAACCGGCGGAAACGCTCCCTGGATGGTCACGTAGCGGATGCCGGCCGCGCCGTTGTCGATGAGCACGGTGCCATCGGCGTCGAGCGCGAACGGGCCGATGACGGCGATCTGCGTGCGCGAGGCCGGCAGCGTCGAGCGCACGTTCCCCGCGATGATCGAGTTCCGGATGCGGACCAGCGACGCGATGGACGTGATCGCCTCCGCGTTCGGCGCGGCGTTGTCGGCGATGGTGCAGTCGTCGATCGTGATGTCGAGCCCGGTCTCGTAGGCGTAGATCGCGCCGAGCGCCCCGCCGGTGTTGTCGGCGATCAGGCAGCGGACGAAGCTGCTCGGCCCCGTGCCCGACGGCTGCCTGAAGAGGATCGTCGCGATCGTCTGGTTGCTCCCGACGTACACGGTCTGGTTGCCCCGGATCTCGCACGACTTGAACGCCAGATCGCGCCCCTGGATCACGCTCGTGTTCTGGGCCCGGTTGCCCGAGATGCGGCAGGCCGTCAGGTTTGTCCGCACCAGCGAGCACACCGGGCTGGTGACCCCGCGGTTGCGGACGATCGAGCAGTTCCGGATCGTCAGCGAAGCGCCCGGCGCGAGATAGCCGATCGTCTGGACGACCGATCCGGATCCCGGCCCGACGCCCGTCGAGTCGGCGTTGCCGCCGCTGATCTCCAGCCCGTCGAGAACGTTCGAGACGTCCGCCCGGATGATCGTCCGTGTGTTCTCGGCGTAGTTCGTGAAGTTCGCCGCGTCGTTGCGGTCCAGATCGCCCGAGAGAACCGTCGCGAACCGGCCCGGGTCGCGCTCGTTCGGATTCGCCCCCAGCAGCCCCGCGAAGCCGCCCATGAGCGTGACCGCGCTCGCGAGCGTGAACGACATCAGCGGGTTGAGCGTCCCGTGGTCCGCCGTGTACACCCCCTGCGAGATGTGGATCTCGATCCCCAGGGCCGCCCGCTGCGGATCAACCGACGCCGCGTACAGGGCATCCTGCAGGTCGCGAAACGCCGACTGCCACGTCGTCCCGTCGTGGATCCCCACCGCGTGCGCATCGACGTACATCACCTTCGGCTGGGCGTGCACCGCCGCCGCCGTGGCCAGGGCGGCCAGGGAGGCGACCGACGCCCGCGAGAGATTTCGGGTGCCCATGCCTCCGAGATCGGGATGCCACGCCCGATCGCTGCAAGATCGCGGCCCGCCCCCAAGGATTGATAAGATGGGGACCTCTCCGGCGGCCCGCGCCCGGCGATGGTCATGGGAGGATGCGTGCGAATCGGCGACTTGATCCACGGACAGGACATCCGCCTCGTCGGCGACGACCCCGGCGGGGCGCTGTCGAACCTGCGGGTGTGCGACATCACCGAAGACTCGCGCACCGTCATGCCGGGTTCGCTCTTCATAGCCCGCCAGGGCGAGAAGGCCGACGGCAAGCGCTTCATCGCGAGCGCGATCCAGGCGGGGGCGGTCGCCATACTGGCCGACGACCCGGCCTATCGCCTCCCGGAAGCCCTTGCAGCGTCGCGTGTTGCGCTCCTCAGTTCCCCGGACGTCGAGCTGGCCGCGGCCGGCCTTTCCGAGCGGTTCTACGGCGACCCATCGTCGAAGATGATCGTCATCGGCGTCACCGGCACCAACGGCAAGACCACCACCACGTTCCTCATCCACCAGATGCTCAACGCCCTGGGCATCCGGTGCGGGCTCATCGGCACGGTGCTCATCGACGACGGCGTCGAGGTCGCCGCGGCCAGCCTCACCACGCCCCCGGCCGTGGAGATCTCGCGAACCTTTGCCCGCATGCACGAGGCCGATTGCCGCGCCGCCGTCATGGAGGTCTCCAGCCACGCCCTCGACCAGCGCCGCGTGGGGGCCATCAAGTTCAACGCCGGGGTCTTCACGAACCTCACGGGCGACCACCTGGACTACCACGGAACCATGGAGGCATACGCCGCGGCCAAGGCCCGGCTGTTCGCCATGCTCCCCGAGGACGGCGTGGCCGTGGTCAACATCCAGGACCCCGCCCATTCCGGGATGGTCAAAGGCTGCAAGGCCCGCGTGGTGCGGTGCGCCGTCGATGGGCCCAGGGGCCTGGCGATCACCGGAGGAACGGCTCCCGAGACCGTCTGCCGGGCGAGAGTGGTGGGGGCCGACACCACCGGGACCACCGTCGAGTTCACCGGCCCGTGGGGGCACCGAACGACCCGCGTGCCCCTCGTCGGGGCGTTCAACGTGATGAACGCGCTGGAGGCCGTGGCGACGGTGCACGCGCTGTTCGGTGGAACGGATGAGGATGCGATCAGCTTCGAGATCATCGCGGGCGCACTCGAGCGGGCGAGCGCCCCGCCCGGCCGCCTCGAGCCCGTCACCGCCGAGGGCGCTCCGATCCAGGTGTTCGTGGACTACGCCCACACCGACGACGCCCTGCAAACCGTGCTGACCGTGCTCCGCGAGGCCATGGGAACGCATCTGGGCCCCGGCCTCGGCACCAGCGAGATCGGGCAGGGACCGCGCCCGGACTCCCGCGAGCTTTGGTGTGTGTTCGGGTGTGGCGGCGATCGCGACCGCACCAAGCGGCCCCGCATGGGCAAGGTCGCGGCCGAACTTGCCGACCGCGTCATCGTCACCAGCGACAACCCGCGGACCGAGGACCCGGGCGCGATCATCAAGGAGATTCTCGTCGGTATCGGCTCGGGAAGGGCCGCCGCACACCACCGGGTCGAGCCCGATCGCGAGGCCGCGATCCGTCTGGCCATCCGCGAGGCCAGGCCCGGCGACACGATCATCATCGCCGGCAAGGGGCACGAGGACTACCAGATCCTGCCCGACGGCCGCGGCGGAACGGTCAAGCGGCACTTCGACGATCGCGAGGTCGCCCGGGCGGCGCTCCGCGAGCGGGGAATCGCCGTGCGGGCGTCCGCGCCGTCGCGCCCGACGGAAGACGATGAGAGCGTCATTGGTTGAGAGGGAGAAAGCCGATCTATGGTGCCCACACCATGAGTTTTTGGAAGCCTGAGACCATTCGTGCGGCCTGTTCGGGGCTTGGTGGCGCGTGGATCGTGCGCCCGGCGCAGATCGAGCTCCCCAAGGACCGCCCGTCGGACCTGCCGCTCCCCGACCTGCACGCGCCGATCACCGGCCTGAGCACCGACTCGCGGACCATCAAGCCCGGACAGGTGTTCCTCGCCCTCCGCGGCGAGTCGTTCGACGGCCACAGGTTCGTCGCCGACGCCGCCCGCAACGGCGCCCCGATCGTCATCATCGACGATCCCTCGGCCATCCCTGCCGGCGGGATCGACGGCGCACCCGGGTGCGGCGTGCTGAAGGTGGCCGACACGGCCAGGGCGCTGCTGAAACTGGCCGCGGCGTACCGCGAGAGCCTCAAGCGCACCAAGGTCATCGCCGTCTGCGGGTCCAACGGCAAGACCACGACCACCCGGCTGATCGACCACCTGCTCGGCGCATCCGGGGGCGGCATGCGCGGCTCGGCGAGCGCCAAGAGCTTCAACAACTCGATCGGCGTGCCGATCACGATCCTCGGCGCGCGGGAGAATGATCAGTACCTCGTCTGCGAGGTCGGGACCAACCACCCGGGCGAGATCCTGCAGCTCGCGGACGTGGTGAAGCCCGACATCGCCGTGATCACCTCCATCGGGCGCGAGCACCTCGAGGGCCTGCGCGATCTCGCGGGCGTGGCCGCCGAGGAGGCGAGCGTGCTCAAGAAGCTCCGCGCGAGCGGCTGGGCGATCACCACCGATGCGCCGGAACTGGCCGACCACGTCAAGGGGATCGCCAACCTCGTCACCTTCGGCCGCTCGGGCAAGGCGACGCTCCGGCTGACCGGCGTCGCCCACGAGATCATCGACGGCCGGCCGTGGCTCACCTTCACCGTCAACGCCCGCCAG